>CALRKC020000082.1:0-8296 GCA_943367895.1 Erythrobacter sanguineus
AATTTTATTGAAACAGGGTTTTACCAATTTCCGCTATACCATTGCAGATTCCAAGGGCAATATCGACCATGAAAACGCCATAGACGGCAATTTCTACCAGACAGAGAACAATTATTTTGTGATCGTATATTATCGTGAAAACGGACAGCGTTATGATAAGGTTATCGGAAAGGGTGTTGCCACCTCCGTAGATATTACCAATTAATCAAAATTTAACGCTCTTACTGTCAATTCCATCCATTTTTTTGTAAATTTGAGTGTTTTAAATTCTACCATACAAATGGTTACACAAATAACGAGAGGCATCAAGATTTCAGTTCACACCAGTTTTGAAGGTACGTACTTCAAGAACTATAAGATTCATTTTGCCTTCAGTTATGAGATTACGATCGAAAACTCCAGCAAGGACTCTGTGCAGCTGGTTTCCCGTCATTGGGAAATTTTCGATTCGCTTAATGAACTTGAAATAGTAGACGGTGAAGGCGTAATCGGCAAAAAGCCCGTTTTAAAGCCGGGAGAAAAACACACTTACAGCTCTGGCTGCCTGCTCTCTTCCCCTTTCGGTGCGATGAAAGGGTATTTCAATATGGTCAATTTCACTACCACCCGGAACTTTCGTGTCATTGTCCCGAATTTCCGCCTTAGCGCGCCTTTTGCACTCAATTAATCAAACCCACATATAAAAATAATGCCCCAATCGGGGCATTTTCTTTTTTCAGCATTCGTTAAACGGCACTTCCGGGGGCGGCGGGATCCATCGGTGATTTTGGCGCCATAGGATTGTGCTGTGGGTCAACATTCCCCCAATCCGTTTTGTGGGTTTCCTCATCATCATTCTCTTTGTCATCCTCTTCATCGCGGTCTTTGTCATCAACGCGGTCATGCAATGTATACATCCTGTTTCCTGATTCTGGTGCTGTATGCGGCAAGGCACTGATATTCCCTGCAGTACCCGGAACCAAAACAGCCTCGTTGTTTTCCTCTTTGTGATTTGTTTTATTTTCCATGATATTCATTTTTATGATAAAGCTACCGCTTCCAAAATTTTTTCGCTTATGGGATTCAGCGAAAATGTTACAGAATTGTTTCAACAGACCTTTACAATCCTGTCCTTCGCAATCGCATAAACGCAGTCATTGGTTTCAGGCATCAATACAAATGTCCCGGTGAACTCGCCGAATGCCGGCAATATTAACTGATCCTGGGTCTGAAAAAAACATGGCAGCTTCATAAACTGTCTTCCCATACCGCGCAATTCGATTGCCGGGTGGATGTGTCCGCAGATGTTGAAAAAACCATCCCTTACTTCGGGATGATGCGTCAGTAAAAAACCGTCTTTTGCTATTTCGCTGAGCACCGAAATTCCCAGATCGTCATAATGTTGCTGCGAAATGATATCGTGGTTCCCTGCAATCAATACGATTTTCGCTTCCGCAGATTTTACCCAGTCGTCAAACAGTTCCCATTCGCTGTTCTTCTTACTATGGAAGAGATCACCCATGAAGATGACGGTGTCTGGTGAAAAGAAATTCATCATTTCATTGAGCCGTTTGAAATTGGTTAAAACCGCGTGCTCAGGAACCGCCACGCCGTGTTTGCGGAAATGCGATACTTTCCCGAGATGCACATCCGAAATCAGCAGTGTATTTTTCTCCTGCCAGAACACCGCCGCCGATGGATGTAATGTAAAAGTGTTGTTATGTATGGTAATTGTTTGTGTCATTTTTCATTCTTCATAAAAGAAGCCGTCATCTTTGCAATCCTGTCCGCCAATGTTTCACTGCTCAGTTTTTCCCGAAGCCTGTCCGTAATAATCGGGAAGCTGAAAGGCGTCGGCTTTTCACAGTTTTTCACGACAATCTGTTGTGTTTTTATTCTTTCCAAAGCCATGATCAATCGGCCTTCCTCCAGCTGGTGTTCGAATGTTTCCCTGTATGCCTGCTGTAACAGTAAATTGTCCGGCTCATAATCCCGGAAAACGGCAAACAGCAGCTGCGAACTGCTTTGCAAATGTTTGGTTTTGATCAATTGCCCGGGATAGCCCGTAAAGACAAGTCCGGCGATGACCGCAATATCCCGGAATTTCCGGCGAGCCATTTCCGTTGCGTTCAGGCTTTGCTGCAAATCCTGGTGCACATACCCGGTTGAGAATAAATTATTATCCAGTACCGACTGTATGTCTATCTCCTGATCTGACAGCAGTTCGAAGCCGTAGTCGTTGTATGCCAGTGAAAAAGAAATCGGCGACAGCAGGCTGATGCGGTAGGCGAGCAGGCTTGCCATTGCCTCGTGTACAAACCGTCCCTCAAACGGATAAAATATCGCATGGTAACCTTCCCTTGTCTTGAAAGTCTCAATCAGGAATTCATCCGAAGCCGGAACAATGGATTCTTTTCTTTGCCTTTTAAACACGGGTGCCATTGCCTTAAGCTCGGGCGTCAATTGGTCTGTATTGGCAAGATACATTTCCTGCCGCAGCATCTCGCTCATCTGCGCCGAAAACGAAAGCCTGCCGCCCATCCAGCTCGTCAGTTTTGAGCTTTTCGCATTGTCCGCCCGGCGAACGATGACCTGCATATTCTTCACCTGGAACAGTTCGAGCTTTCTCCCGGCGAAAGTAAACACATCTCCGGGCTTGAGTTTTGAGATAAACCATTCCTCAATCGTACCGATAAAACCGCCGCCAAGGTATTTCACGTTCAGCACCGCATCGCCAACAATCGTCCCGATCTGCATGCGGTGGTGCATGGCAATCCTGCGACTGTTGATCTTAAACAATCCATTTTCGAGGATTTCGACTTTCTTATATTCATCATATGCCTGCAGGCTCTGGCTGCCTTTGGTAATGAAATTCAGCATCCATTGCCAGTCTTCCGGTGTCATCGCCTGATAGCAGAAAGTACTTTTGATTTCCTCATAAATCTGATCGGGAAAGAAACCATCAGACACTGCGAGCGTATTGAGGTATTGCACCAGCACATCCCAGCTGTTCAGGTAAGGCACACGGTCTTCTACGACGGTATCGGCGACGGCTTTTTTCAATGCGGAAGCTTCCAGGAGTTCCATCGCATAGGTTGCCAGGAAATAAATTACGCTTTCCTTTCCCGGCTGGTGCCCGCTTCTCCCGGCACGCTGCATAAACCGCGCTACGCCTTTGGGCCCGCCCACCTGTATAATCGTTTCTACAGGCGCAAAATCGACTCCGAGGTCAAGGCTTGAGGTACAAACAACAACTTTAAGCTGTTCGTCGCGTATCGCCTGTTCGACCCAAAGCCGGGTCTCGCGATTGATGCTGCCATGGTGCATTGCCATCTCACCGGCGAACTCCGGATACTTCTCCAACAGCCGCTGGAACCATATTTCACAGGCCGAACGGACATTGGTAAAAATGAGTGTGGTTTTACTATTACGGACAATATTGGCAACCTCATCAATCAGGTGCAGGCCCATATGCCCGCGCCATGGATAAGCGTCCATCTTCTCGGGGATAATGGAGCGTACCTTGATTTTTTTATTGATATGGGCATGAACCAGCACTGAATTGTGCAACGCTCCCGAATCGACGCCCAACAGTACCTCACGTGCCTGTTGTAAGTTACCGATGGTTGCTGAAATTCCCCAAATCCGCATATTCGGCGCGATGCTTTTCAACCTTGACAAAGCCAACTCAACCTGTACACCGCGTTTCGTGCCAAGCAGTTCGTGCCATTCGTCAATAATGATTGCCGTGCAGTCCTTAAATACCTTTTCATAACCTTTTGAAGCCAGTAAAAGCTGCAGACTTTCAGGCGTGGTTACGAGTAAATCCGGCATCTTGTCTTTTTGCTTTGCCCGTTCGCCTGCGGAAGTATCCCCGGTTCGGATGCCCACGGTCATTTTGGCATCGAGATCGTTGACGACCCTTTCCGCAGCCTGTTTGATTTCTACGGACAGTGCCCGCAACGGGGTAATCCAGATCGCTTTCAGTCCCGGCTTGTGTTTGCTGCTGTACTCGGGATTGTCCTTTATGTAATTGAGTACAACGGGAATCCAGAGCGCATAGGTTTTCCCGCTGCCTGTCGGGGCATTGAGCACGCCGTTCTTTCCCTGCAGAAAGGCAGTCCACGTCTCTTTCTGAAACGGGAAAGACTTCCATCCCTGGCTTTTAAACCAGTTTTCCGCTATTTCAAAAAGCTGTACCCTGTTCATTTTTCTGTTTTGAACCATTCAGTTTTTAAGCATTAATTTCTTAATGAATTAAATTTCAGGAGATCATGTTTTTAATATCTTCAACCGAATTGGCCTCGTCAATTTTCTTATCGTGCCGCCATCGCAATATCCTTGGGAATCTGGTGGCCACGCCACTCTTATGCCTTTTGGAAAGGGCAATCCCTTCAAATCCTATTTCAAAAACCAACTGCGGGACCACACTGCGTACCGGACCAAAACGTTCCAGCGTATTTTTCTTTATCCAGTCGTCGACCTGCCTGAACTCGGCATCCGTAAGCCCTGAATACGCTTTGGCAAAAGTGACCAGCTCCCTTACGCCTTCATCATTGGTTTGCCACAGTGCGAAAGTATAATCGGTAAACAGATTGGTACGCCGCCCTGAACCGCGCATGGCATACGTCAGCACGGCATCAATCACCAACGGCTCGATCTTCCATTTCCACCAGTCGCCTTTCTTCCTGCCTACTTCATATTTCGAGTCGCGCCGTTTCAGCATCAGCCCTTCGCTGCGCATGTCACGCGCGCGCAACCGTTCTGCAGTAACGGCTTCCCAGGAATCGGGGATTGTATTTTCGGATAAGGTTAATGGCAGGTTGCTGTCTTTTACCGATATCAATAATTGTTCCAAAAGCTTTCGCCTTTCATCATAAGGGTATTGCCGGATGTCATTCCCCTCCCATTCCAGCAGGTCATAGGCTTTGATGATTACCGGCGTTTTGGCGAGCAGGTCTTTTGACACCGTCTTTCGGCCAATACGTGTCTGTAAATCATTAAACGTTCCAATCTCACCGTTCGGGAAAGGCAGTATTTCTCCGTCGATGACAGTGCCGTCCGGAATCGCTCCGATGAACGTATGAAACTCCGGATATTTGTCAGTAACCAATTCCTCGCCTCTGCTCCAGACATAGATTTCCCCGTCACGAACGATCGTCTGAGAGCGGATACCATCCCATTTGTGTTCGATTGCCCAATCTGAAGCGTTACCCAGGGCAGACACCTCCCCTTCAATCGGATAGGCAAGATAAAAAGGATACGGTTTGGAAAGATGGTCGCTGCTTTTCTCATCGAGTATCAGCTCCTGAAACGAAATCTTAGCGGGATTCCAGTTTCCCATCAGCTTATAGGCGAGTACGTCTTCGTCTACGGCGGTGGCCTTGGAGAGTGCGCGGGTCATCAGTTTCTGGCTGACCCCGATACGGAAACTGCCCGTAATGAGTTTCGTAAATACAAAGCGTTCGTAATAATTCAACGCCAGCCAGTTTTGATGGAGGTAGGCGCGTTTCTGCTCATCAGTTTTGGATTTGAGCGCGATCATCTCGTGCAGGTATTCGGATAAACTCTTATCGGTATGTTCCTGTGTCGTGGGGATAATCAGTGCGATGGTCTCTGCCAGATCCCCGACGATATGGTAACTTTCCTCAAAAAGCCAGAGCGGGATTGCCGCAAGTTCATTTGCCCAAAGCCGAAGCAGTGTCGTATTGACCGGGCGTGGCGGACGGCGGTGTGATAAGATGGCAATCGTCCATACTTTATCCTCATCAGAAGCATGCCTAAAATACTCCGTCAGTGCGTTGACCTTAACGCTGGTTTTGTTGGAGCTGTCCAAGGCTTTGATGAGGTGGGCAAAATGCTTCATGCGGCGGATTCGTTTGCTGCAGCCGTTCCCATTTCCGCCGACTCGCCTTCGTACTGTGTATTGGCGGTCCGGGCATCGTAGCCCAGTTCGCGCAGGTATCTTGAAAAAATATCCGAATAACCGTGTGTACAGATGACTTTCTCCGCCCCGGTCGCCTTGATGCTGTCCAATAAACCATACCAGTCGCAGTGATCACTCATGACAAAACCTTTATCGATGGCACGTCTTGCGCGGGCGCCTCTAAAAGCCATCCAACCACTGGCGGTAGCGGTAACGAAAGGTGTCATCTTACGGATCCAGGGACTGCCGTGTGCACTGGGCGGCGCAATGACAATATTGCCGAGCAGTTCTTCTTTTTTTGTCGCCGCAGTAATTAAGGTAGTGGGCGGGAGTTTCACAATGGGGCGCAATACTTCCGTCATGTTCTCTACTGCGCCATGGGTATAAATCTTCCCGATAGACGTGTCGAGGTATTTCATCAGCCGCTGGGCCTTCCCTAAAGTGTAGCCAAAGAGGATGGATGTTTGTCCTTCCGACTTGTTTTCGGCCCACCAGTTATTGATATCGGTAAAAACCTCCTGCTGCGGAAGCCAGTTGAATGCCGGCAATCCGAAAGTACATTCAGTGATGAATGTATCGCATTTGATGACTTCATACGGTTGTGAGATCCCATCGTCTTCCGTCTTATAATCCCCGGTGAACACCCAGACTTCCCCTTTGTATTCGACACGCACCTGTGAACTGCCGACGATATGCCCGGCGGGATGCAGGGAGAACTTCACGCCGTTGACCATAAAGGTTTCGTTCCAGCTTTTGCCGGTCACGTTAATATCTCCGAGACGGTGCCTGATGATCGGGACATTTTGGTGGTGTGTGATGTAATTTTGATGTCCCCAGCGCGAATGGTCTGAATGCCCGTGGGTAATAATGGCATTGGTGACCGGCTTCCATGGGTCGAGGTATACGTTGGCCTGTTCGCAGTAAATGCCTTTGTCGTTAAAAGCGAGTAAGGGGGTGCTTTTCATAAGCGTGTTTTCACATTCTTATAAATTTACGAAGGAGGATTGGAAAATGGGGATTGTTTTTTAGAAGTTTAACGTTTGTCTTAAGATTTTTTTGCAGTACCGCACCTTGCTCCCCTGATCGCCCGGATGCTCCTTCAACATAAAGACAGGGCCGATTTGCACCATCAATCTACTATCAGCGGGCGTATTTCCCTGCGACAGGATTCGCTGTCGCTTCGCCGGTGTTTGCCGACGGCTGGTTGGTTCCTGTCGCCGCCTGGTTAATAATGCGCGCCGCCTGGTTGATGATGCGCGCCGCCTGGTTAATAGTGCGCACCGGCTGGTTGATGATGCGCGCTGACTGGTTGATGATGCGCGCCGCGTGGTTGATGGTGCGCGCCGCCTGGTTGGTTCCCCGCGGCACCGCCGAATGGTGACTACGGGAAACCGTAAGGCAGGCAGGCTGTGGTTTTGCAGTATAGGGTTTGTTTTAAGGATGTAAAAAAAACCTCACATTGTAGCTTTTGATATGTATTGCGGGCACAGATTAAAAAACCGCGCTATCAACCGCGAGTATATCCGAGCGATCTGGGCTTAAGGGCAATCGATTTTAATTGTCCATTCGTTTTAATAATTTTCCTGTTATTCTTTTTTGTTTGCATTTATTTTACAAGTATTTTCCATTCTTGTCTTTCTGAATTTCATAAACCGAGTGTTTGCCTTGTATGTATAATGGCTCGCCTGTTTCATCTGAAATGGTTAAAAATTCCGAAGAATCAAATAAGGCATCAATTACTGCGACCCAGCAAGGCATTTTTTTTCCCGCATTTTTTCCTCTGGAGATTTCCCGATCAGGATTGAACACTACTTTCTTAATATTCTGTTCACTATAAAATTCTCCTTTCAAATCTTTAAGAATTTTTTTTGTCTTTTCTAAAATTTCTTGTTCTGTGTGTTTCATAATTATTTTATAGATAACGGATCAAGACCATACTCATTTATTCTAATATCATTGATGTAATTCAAGGCATCTTTTAACTCTGCATTCGTCCATCTTCCGCTATTTTCTAAAATTTGCTTCCAGACGTAACTCTCTTTTTGCAATCTGTTTAAGGTATGATATGCTTCTCCCGGCTAGCGCGAGCGTCTCGCTCGTGCACGCAAAGCATATAACATAGCTATTTTCAAACCCTTCTCACATCCAGCCCCGGCACTCTAATTTAAAGATATAAAAAAACTACAATCGTTACATTGTAGTTTTTGATACACATTATGGGCACGAGCGTGACGCTAGCGCTAGCGGGGTTTATCTTTCCCATCACTAATTCTGATACATTACCCAACGTATATGTTAAATATGATACTTTCCATTCTTTTTATAAATATTCAATTCAGGAGTTCTGCCTGGCGCTCCACCATCCCAAAATGTAATAGGTTCCATTGTTTC
>CALRKC020000083.1:0-8220 GCA_943367895.1 Erythrobacter sanguineus
GGGTTTAACATAAATATAATCATTGGGCTGAATGTAGTAGTAAGGGCTTTGCATGGATTTGACATCGGTAAGGTCTATATCATGCATTTCCGTGCCATGCGGAAACTGTCGTATTACAGTTACATTTTTCCTGTCACCTGTTATGGTAATGTCCCCGGCATTCGCCAACGCCTCCAGTATATTCAGCTTTTCTACAAACAGCGTTTTTGTTCCAACATTTCCGACTTCACCGTTCACTGTAAATCTTATTCCGGCAAGCTTGACATTGACAAAAATATCGGCTTCTTTATTGAAATAGGTTTCCAGCAGCGCTTTTTCAATTTTCTGTCTTACCTCATCCAATGTAAAACCCAGTACATTGACCTCTCCCAAGATAGGAATCCTGATATTGCCATGGTCGTCTACAGGATATCCGTTAAAGTACAAACTTGATTCTGACTCTATCGATGCGCCATCCTCTTTGGGAGACTGGTTAAAGATCGCCACCAGTTTCTGGTCAATGGCTTTTATGGAAATACTGATGATGTCATTGGTCTGCAACCGGTATGGTTTTGACGAAACCGGATTCACCGGGCTTACCGCAACAGAGTCAGCATTCTTCTGAAGATAAATCATGTCTTTCGTGGGGATACAGGAAGTAAAAAACAATCCGCAAAACAGTAGTGAACTCAAGATCCTTATCTTCATTTCAAATGTATTAGCTAACAAATATAGTTTTTCCATTACAATTATAAAATTCGTCCTACTTAAGTGCCTCCGAAAGAATTCTCGAAAGGCACCCTTTGCAGTATGCTCCTGCCCAATGTAACTTCATCGGCGTACTCGAGTTCATCCCCAACTGCTATTCCGCGTGCTATGGCCGAAGTAATGATACCGCAATCACTGATTTGTTTATAGATATAAAAATTCGTTGTATCTCCCTCCATGGTTGGGCTCAGGGCAAAAATAAGTTCGCTTACCTTTCCTGCCTTTATTTTTTCAACCAAAGAAGCAATCTTAAGCTGTCCCGGCCCTACCCCATCAATCGGCGAAATTTTCCCGCCGAGCACATGGTAGATTCCTTTAAACTGGCGCGTATTCTCTATCGCCATTACGTCACGGATGTCTTCCACCACACAAACCAATGTATGGTCCCTTTTTGGGTTCGCACAAATCTCACATACCGCCGCGTCAGAAATATTATTACAGCTTTCACAGAATTTTACTTCCTCACGCATTGTCGTAAGCGCCTCAGCTAAAAAAACAGTTTGTTCCTTAGGCTGCTTGAGCAAATGCAACACCAGCCGCAATGCTGTCCTCTTCCCGATACCGGGCAATTGTGACATTTCACTGACTGCTTTTTCCAATAGTTTTGAAGAAAATTCCATGGGGCAAATGTAGTCAAATTTAGTTTTCAGTCGCAGTCTCAGTCCGCAGTTTCAGACACGCAGCAAACTGTTTACCGCGACTGTGACTGCTAACTGAAAAATTTGTATTTTGCCCAACAAACAACCAAACCATGACACCGGCAACAATTCTCATTCTCATCATCGTTTATTTTGGAATATTATTCCTCATTTCCCATTTTGTAAGCCGGAAAAACAATGACAATGATGCATTTTTCAAAGCCAATAAGAATTCCAAATGGTATCTTGTCGCCTTTGGGATGATTGGAACCGCGCTGTCCGGCGTGACTTTTATCTCGGTTCCGGGCGAGGTGGGCAATCCTGACCTGCAATTCAAATACTTTCAGTTCGTGTTGGGAAATGCAATCGGATTCCTGATCATTGCCAAGGTCCTGCTACCGCTTTATTACCGTATGAACCTGACTTCGATTTACAGCTATATTGAACAGCGGCTGGGTATAGTAAGTTATAAAACAGCGGCCACCATTTTCCTGATCAGCCGTACCATTGGATCGGCGTTTCGTTTGTATTTGGTCGTGATTGTCCTGCAGCGTTATGTGTTCGATGCTTTTAATATTCCATTTGCACTGACGGTTTTGATTTCGCTCGGATTGATTTTCGCATATACTTACCGCGGCGGACTAAAGACAATTATCATTACCGATACACTGCAGACATTTTTCCTGGTCTCATCGGTATTCCTGACGATTTATTTCATTTGTGACAGCCTGGACTTATCAGCGGCTCAGGCGTTTGAAACGGTGAAGGAGAGCAATTACTCCAAAGTATTTTTCTTTGACGATTTTCTCAAAGGCAATTATTTCTGGAAACAGATTCTCGGTGGCATTTTTGTAACCATCGCCATGGTTGGCCTGGATCAGGACCTGATGCAGAAAAACCTTAGTTGCAAAAACATTGGTGAGGCTCAGAAGAACATGTTTACCTTTACCGGCATCTTTGTGCTGATCAACATTTTCTTCCTGAGCGTTGGCGCGTTGTTGTACCTGTATGCCGCGAAAAACGGTATCGAAATCCCGATGGTTGATGGCGTGGCGCGAACCGATTTGTTATTCCCGGAAATTGCTTTCAACCATTTGACAATTGTTCCCGCAGTTATATTTTTATTGGGATTGACGGCAGCCACCTTCGCTACGACTGATTCTGCGCTGACCGCGTTGACGACTTCCTTTTGTGTTGATTTTCTCGGCATGGACAAATCCGAAAACCAGAACAAACCCAATGCGGTGCGCACCCGTCATTTGACGCACATCGGTTTTTCGCTGCTGATGTTTGTCGTCATTGTGATTTTTAATTCAGTAAACGATGCCTCAGTTGTAAAGATGATTTTCAGGATTGCGTCGTATACCTATGGGCCGCTTTTGGGATTGTATGCGTTTGGTTTGTTTATGAAGTCAAAAACGGTGAATGACAAACTGGTTCCTTTTATCTGCCTGATCTCTCCGGCCATCTGTTTCTTTATCAGCAAATATTCGACCGACCTTTTTGGGGATTACGTTTTTGACAACGAACTCATTATCGTTAACGGACTCATTACATTCCTTGGCTTATTGATGATCAGCAGGCCTGCAGATGCGCAGACGCGATTTTAATCCTGTGACGTAAAAATGGTACGCCTCCCCCAGCCCGGATAGCAGCGGCATCCTTTTGCGGAGTTTACGGAGCAAAAGATATAGCGGATAGCCGGATTGGCTTCAAAAAATCAATATTGGTTTGTGGCCAGCATGACCAAAGTACAGGCCACTTCCACCCCAATGCCATTTGCACGCAGCAATTGATACAACTCCGGATTTTCAGTACCCGGATTGAAGATGACCCTTTTAGGCTGCAGGCTGATGATGTAATTGTAATAATCCCTTTGGCGTTGCGGATTGAGGTATAGGGTGATGGTATCGACATTGGTAAACGGCACTTGCTTGGTCTGTATTTTCACACCGGCCACTTCGCCCTCTTTTTGTCCGATGGCTACAACGGAATGTTCATGGCCTGTAAGGCGGTTGATGGCCATATTGGAGTACCTCGCAGGATTTTCAGACGCACCGAGCACGAGTGTTTTTTTATTTTTCATGATTGGTTTTATTTGCAAAATAACGACTTTGCGAGCGTATTACGTTACTTGTTAACGATATCTTTTATTTTTTGATAATAGTCGCGCGGGAGCAAATCGCCGGCTTTCAGCGAACCCAGGTATCCTCCAAATAAAATGCCTGAAATCGGGGAATAATTACCATCGTTGTCAATCAGGATTTCCGGTTCTGTAAAATCGATCACTGAATTGAGCTCGTTTTTATAAGCGATCCCGAAATAAACTTTCTCCATCTCCACTTGCCCATCGGCTTTCGTAACTGCTTTGCGGGGTACTTTGATTACCTTAAGTTTCTTCATGTTCAGCGTATCAGACAATTCAAAGAAAACGGATGGATTTAACCTATTCTGGCCGGCATACATACTGAATTTCTGTTTTTCCCAATCGTTGTTGACAACTGTATGCATCAGGTGTGATACCGATCCGAGATAAGTCTTCAATCGCTTTTTATCCGCTTCGCCATTTTTGGACAAATCGATATAAAATGTGGATCCGGCATAATAGCTGCGCGTTATGGCATGATGTGACAGGGTTGTGGCGGAATAGTTGAGTTCAAATCCGACGAGATCGAAACGGACCTCATATTTGAGATATTCATTTTTAATTTTTAAGGTGTTGCCTGCCGACGCCTGTAAAGTATTTGTACTGACATCATATGAAATATCGATATCATCCTCGTTAAGTATCTTACATGATTGTCCCGCCTCCGATTGACCCAAAAATTGCCGCCTGAAAACCTCTAACAACTGCTTTCTGGTAAATGGACCTTTCCTGATGACGACTTCCTCCAGCCGGGTTTGGTTTTTATCGAGGTAAATTTTCATTACTTTCCCCGAATAGTCGGACGGTTTACTCAGCCTGTATGTCGTGTAACCTACAAAACTAATGACGAGATCATTGTTGCCGGCAGCGCTTCCGGAGATTGTGAAATCGCCATTTTCGTCGGAAATGGTGTTGATTGTGGTTCCGTCAAAATATATCGTGGCCAGTGCCAACGGCAATTCTGTTTCGCGGTCAATGATTTTTCCCTTTAAGCTTTGGGCCGTTGAAATCTGAATCAGATTAAAAAAAAGAAAAAAGGCGTATAATATCCTGAGGCTCATGAAGCTATTTTTTATCAAATATAGCAACCAAAATCCAAGGTTTTAATGATAATGATTTTTTATTTATAACTTTACAGTTAAGGTTAACGACTGAAATTACTTTTGCCGAAAACTTATGGAGTTATTCATTTACCTTTTTGCCGCACTTTTTTCTGTCCTGAATCCGATTGGTACGGTGCCTATATTTGTAGGCCTGACACAGGATGACGATAAGAAAGAACGTTCACGCATTTCACTCTGGACCGCCATTGATGTATTCATCATCCTGATTATCTCTTATTTTATCGGACAATATGTGCTGACGTTTTTCGGAATCAGTATTGAAGCTTTGCGGATTGCCGGCGGATTGATCATCGTGAGTTCCGGATTTTCGCTGCTGACGGGAAAATTCAGTAAGACACGCGGGATTAATAAAGAAGTCGCAAACGATGTTCAGGGCAGGAATGACATTGCGTTAACGCCATTGGCCATACCGATGCTCGCCGGCCCGGGTTCGATTTCCCTGCTAATTGCTTTTTATCAGGAACACCACAAAACTGATGAAATGATCATTGCGGTATTGTCCATTCTGGCTGTTGCTTTTGTTATTTTCCTGATTTTACGCAGTGGACATTACCTTGCCAAAATCCTTGGCGCATCGGGCATTGTGGCGATTTCAAGGATTATCGGATTTATTGTTATCGCGATTGGCATTCAGTACATCGTAAGTTCAATTATAAGCATCATCAAGAGCAACCTGATGTAAGCAAAAAGGCCTCCCGAAGGAAGCCTTTTCAAACAAACAATAAAACAAAACTATCCTAAACTTAGGATTTTCTTATCATAAACCAACGGCTTCCATGTTTTGTAGGTAAACCCGATTAAGATCAGGTTGATCAAAAGCAAACCTGCCGTTTGGAGTAGTTCACCGGTTTCCTCAAACTCAAGGAACAGGTGGAATAAGAAAATATTCAAGATCACAGGCAGAGCAATCAAGGCGCCAATACCGGCAAATACCTGGCTGATGAGTAAAATACCCGCAGCCAGTTCCACTATCCCTAAAAATTCCCAGAAAAAACCGGTTTGCTTCATCCCGAAAATGTAATTCTTGATCTTCAATACTTCGGTATTTGGCGCGACTTCTTCCCCTTTTTGCACTTTTTCGACGATTTCTGTAGGAGACGGCATAGGCTTGTCGAATTTCATGATGCCGCCGTATACGAGCATTCCGCCGAGGATTAGGTTAAAAATAATCCTGATGATGTTTTTGACTTTCATAATTATTGCAGTATTTGGTATTCGAATGATGGATTTCCTCGCTCACCGGCAGCGTTTGTCAATCCGACAAATCTCACTTTATAGATATTTCCGGCAGTATCTTTTAACACGTAAAAACGGTCGTCCCTTACACTCGGCAAAGATGTCGGGCCACCGCCATTCCTCCAGCCGGAACCGATCGCCCTTTGGTCAATTGCAGTGGCCAGGTCGAAATTGGCTGTATTAACATTGGCCAAAGTAAAATCAGCATACGAAACGCCGGCGCTGTTCAATACCTGATAGGCCCGTGTGCCGCCTTTTCTGTTGGTCACGACGAAGTCTTGGAATGCATAGGATACCGAACCCGCACCAAAATCGGTAAGATTCGTAAACGGTGTAAAACTCAAATCCCATTTTGCTTTTTCAGGTTCAGCCGAAACGATAGCATTGGTATTAAAACTGAAGAAAGTGAAATTGAACGCGCTGTTCTTCGCAATGGAAACTTCCTGGAACGTAGTGGCATCAACATTGGCGTACTGTAACTTATAATTGTTGCCATCCCTTAAAATCCTGATCTTCCTCCATCCCCTGGCATCACCGTAAGCATTTACGCTTCCCACATTTGGCGCCACAGTGGCCACATTAAAACCGAGATTGACTAGGTACACCCTGTTATTGGCATCGGTAGCGGAAACCTCAGCGATAGCGGTGTTTGCAATATTTCCGTCAGGACCATCTACATACAATGGATTTCCATTTACAACTCCTGAGCCACCGCCTTCGCCAACGCCTACCGTATTGTCAACAGCAACCGCCAGCGTCATATCATTGATATCCAATTGCTTCACTGCCATTTTAAGCGCGCCGTTGATCGCAACCCTGAAATCATCACCCGCATAAAACCCAAGGTCCCATGAAGCACGCGGAACTTCCGTAACCGCCCCTGAACTTAAGTCTACAAACACCTGGTTGGGCACATTTGGACCGCCGACTTCGGGAGCTATGTTGTTGGTAAGGATTGGCGTTTCGTCAAAATTAAGCTGCACTGAGTTAGTAGCGTCAGGAATTGAGACACCATCCACGGTAACGGAGGCAATGGCAAACACCACATTCTTGGTTTGTCCCTCAATGGCTTCCACGATTCTTGTAAACACAAATGAGGCAGCGGACACACCCGCTTCAAAAGGCACGGTAATGGTACTTCCGGTTACAGCTGGCGCAGTGGTAAAATCAGTTCCGTAAACAACATTATTTGGGGTAACATTCAGCGTCACGCTTCCGGCGGCATTGGTCGGTGCTGCAAAAACGATATTCACGGTAGTATTTTCAGTAGTCAGGTTTATCGCCGGGTTAGCAAAAGCCGCTGCATTTTCAGGGACTGTTGCTCCATCGTCATCGTTACAGGCTGTAAATACAAGTCCCGTCAAAACAAATAGAAGAAAAAGACTTTTTTTCATGATGTAAAATATTGGGTTAAAAATTAAGATTATACATAAGCTTGATAAAATAGGAACGTCCATAAGCGAACATCACGTTGTCGCTTGTGGCATGCGTTGCTCCCGCGTTGGCACGTGTCTGCCTCACGCTGGTCACGTCGAGGATATTCCTCGCACCGATGGTTACCTCATAGTGTTTGTAGAAGGTTTTGCGAAAAGAAGCATCCATCAGGCTGAACGGACTTACCGTTGAAGTCCTGAACACCGGATTGCCTTCCTCGTCAAAGGTGCTCACGAAGTTTTGCTGTTTCCCATTGTACTTATAGAAAATGGAAAGTACCGATTCCCATTTCGGGAGATTGTAAGAAACATTGGCAGTGAGCTGGAATGTGTAGCGGTAGCCGTCGTCCGATACCGCTTCGTTATTATTGAGCTGCTGGGAAATCCCAATCAGCGACGCGCCGCCATTGGCAGAAAATCCGCCGTAGCGGAACTGGTTGGTCAATGCCATATTCCACATCCTGTATTGGCTGATGTTGATGTACTGGGATTCTGCAATGGGAGCCACTGAAATCAGTGCCATCGAGATCCGGTCTTTTACGTCGAGTAAATTTGCTGTAAGCACACTTGACAGCGAAGATTTTTCAGAAAAGGAAAAAGTTTTCCTGATGCTGGCTTCGTAAGAAGTACTGCTTTCCGGAATAAGATTCTCATTGCCTATGAAATAATGCCCTGAAAAAATAAGTTCGGAGTACATTTCCTCAAAATTCGGCGTGCGGAACGATTTGCCGAAAGAAGTGCGGAGCTCAACCTGTTTTGGCAATAAATAACGAAACCCGAGTGACGCAGCATATTGGTTTTCAAAAACCGACTGGAACGAGTAACGCACGCCGGGACGAACGGAAAATTTGTCGGTGACTGCATATTCCCCTGAAAGAAAAACATCGTAATTGTTG
>CALRKC020000084.1:0-8214 GCA_943367895.1 Erythrobacter sanguineus
AAAGTCTAAGAAGTCTAAGAAGTCTAAGAAGTCTAAGAAGTCTAAGAAGTCTAAGAAAGTCTAAGAAGTCTAAGCAGTCTAAGCAGTCTAAGAAGTCTAAGAAGTCTAAGCAGTCTAAGCAGTCTAACCAGTCCAAGAAAGTCTAACCAGTCTAAGCAGTCTAACCAGTCTAAGCAGTCCAAGAAAGTCTAACCAGTCTAAGCAGTCTAAGAAGTCTAACCAGTCCAAGAAAGTCTAACCAGTCTAAGCAGTCTAACCAGTCTAAGAAGTCTAAGAAGTCTAAGTAGTCTAAGAAGTCTAAGTAGTCTAAGAAGTCTAAGAAGTCTAAGAAGTCTAAGCAGTCTAAGAAGTCTAACCAGCAGGGATTAACGCTCCACCGGTTCATTGCCGAGTAATGGCAGCATCTTTTCGGGGATCTTACCATCTGCCAGCAATTGCCTGCCGGCTTCTTCCGCGCGGGCGTACTCTTCCTTTTTGGCGTCCGCGGCATTTTTGAACTTCTTGAAAGTGGTTTGGTGCCGGTAGATTTCAATCCATTCGGTGTGGTCGGCGTCTTTTGCAAACACCTTTGTCGTAATCTCGTGTGATGCCGTATCATAATCAGGACGTATCTCCTGATGGATTTTGGTCGAAATTGCTTTGGATTGTGCCAGGCACATGCCGGACAACAACATTGTCAGGTGGACTATTTTTTTCATACTGCTGCAATTTTAATGGCGGCAGGCTGGGTGCAGGTAGATTGGTTTCGCTAAGGTACGGTATTGAACGGCTATCGTATGTTAAAGTGAGTGAAACAGTGTAACGACTGAGTAAAAGCGGGTCGTTGATGAGAATTGGCTTTTAGCGTTGTGGTGTTTTTAAGCTAAAAGTCTGCCAGGGTATGCGTAAAGATACCATGGCAGACTTTGGCGTTCACTACAAACTACACCTTAACGCGCTTCCATTTGCCTCTTTTGAAGAGGATGAAACTCGCAATTGTAATACCGGTTTCGGCAATGGGCAGTGCGAGGAATACGCCGGTAGGTCCCATTTCGAGGTATTTGGCCAGAAAGTAGGCGAGCGGAATCTGGAAGAACCAGAACCCGACGAGGTTGACGATAGTGGGTGTCCAGGTATCCCCGGCACCGTTAAAGGCATTGATCATCACCATCCCGATGCCATAAAAGACATAGCCGCAGGCGATAATGCGTACGGCCTCGACGGCGTAAGCGCGTACCTGTGGGTCGTTTGTGAAGAAGTCAACGAGGATTTCCGCGCCCAGCAATGAGATCAGCATTACGACGAGCATATACATCACATTGTATTTGGCGGTTTTCAATACCGATTCTTCCGCGCGCTGCAATTCGTTGGCACCAAGGTTCTGTCCGACCAAAGTTGCTGCGGCATTGCTCATACCCCAGGCGGGCAGCAGGAAAAACATCATCAATCGCATGGCCGTCTGGTATCCCGCGGAACCGTGGTCGCCGCCGGTAGTGGCTACAAGCTGTGCCAGGAAAATCCAGCTGCATGAGGCGATGACGAACTGCAGGACGGCGGGGGAGGCGATCTTTACAATTGAGCGTATGATCCCGGGGTCGGGCTTGAGGTAGGAAAACGCCACCTTGAGTACGTTCTTGCCATTGAACAAATGAAACAGCTGGTACAGTACGCCGATGCTTCTGCCTGCGGTGGTAGCGATCGCGGCGCCGGTCAGTCCGAACGCGGGAATCGGTCCCAGTCCGTTGATGAAGATAGGGCAGAGGATGATGTTGCTCAGGTTGGCGATCCAAAGGCTTTTCATCGCGATGGCAGCATTGCCGGCGCCGCGAAAGATTCCGTTAATCAGGAACAGCATCATGATGACGATGCTTCCGCCCATCATGATCTGGATAAATGGGGTGCCGTGTTCTGCGGCTTCGGCACTGGCGCCCATCAGCAGCAGCATGTCGGTACCGAAATACACGCCCAATGCGCTGATGAGGATGTTGATGCAGAAGGCAATCAATATGGCCTGCATACCGGAACGTGCCGCGGCCTCCGGATTTTTCTCCCCAATGCGGCGCGCAACCATTGCGGTGGCAGCCATACTGATCCCGATGGCGAGTGAATATACGATGGTGAGCATGGATTCGGTCAAACCGACTGTTTGCACGGCGAAGCTGCTGTTTTCGAGGTGTCCGACGAAGTACAAGTCGACCAAGGCAAATACTGATTCCATGCACATCTCGAGCATCATCGGGATGGCCAGTAAAATAACGGAAAGCCTGATGCTTCCGGTGGTATAGTCGATGGTTTCGCCTTTAAGCGATTTCTTAATAACAGCAATTATGTTGGATAAGGTGCCTGAAGAAGGTCTTTTTTGTGTCATGATCAATAAATATGAGTTGAAAATAGCGGTTCCCGTCTGGGCCGCCTTTTTGAAGTTTGCCGGATGTGTTTAGTCCCTTTCAGAAGGAAGGGACAGCAGAAGGAATCATATTCCTGTGGTATAGTGTTCGCAAATATAATTGATAATTGACAATTACGAATTATGAATTATGAATTGCGGGAGGGGCGTTGGGCAATCAATAAAAAAGGAGCCCTGAATTAAGGCTCCTCGTCATTTTCTTATATCCAACAATTATCAATTGTCCAGGTTTCCGCGGTCGATATGATTGTCGGGGTGTTCATTGGGGTAGCGGTTGGGCGTGACATCCGAATTCCGGTCCTTGTTCTCCACCTGCGATTGCATGTCGCCCTCATACGATTTTGTGTTGTCACTTTCACCGGGGCTGTCATTTGCGGGCGTCGAATCGGTGTTTCGTGCGCGTTTCACCTGGTGCTGGTTCCCGTTTTCGTCTGTTTCGGTCTCCGGCTGCAGCGTGTTTTCAGACGGATTGTAATCTTCCGGAAGGTTTTCGGCACTGAAACCTTCATTCACTTCCTGCTCGTTGTTGATCTTTTTATTGCCGAGGTCTTTGTCGTGGTTCATAATTTTTAGTTTAAAATTTACGGTTCAAGGTTGCTGTATCCCGATATTGGCTGTACTCTAAATTACAACCATTTCCCGGGGATGCCGTTACGTTTAACAAACATTTAAATCTGAAGCCGGCTTTAATGTTTTTTATATATTCGTCCCGGCTGATATTATTTGATAATCAAACAATCCAATCGCTGTGGCAGTACTTATTGTTATATTATTATTTACTGTGTTGTATCTGATGCGGCGTCATGCGGCTTCCCATCCCGTGAGGCGCACTTCCCGTCAGCCCGATATGATTGAAAAAGTTTCTCCCGTCGCAGAACGGTCGATGAGACACCTTTATGAAAACGCCGATTTTATCAATAAGGAATGTACACGCCTGGAGCAGTTTGTCATCAATGACGACCTCAATAACTTCGACCTGATGAAGCTTGCAGACCTGAATGGCATCCGGATTGAATGTTCGCCCGCGTGGTATCCTATTATTATCGAACTTATGAAGGAGCTTGACCAACATGGCTGGGACAGGCGGGTATCCTGCATCAAAGAGAAATATGCTTCCCTGCGCTTCCATACAGACAGTAAGTATGATGATATCGTAGATAAATACGAACATTTATCAGGACAGGTTTGCGAAAACTGTGGTGAGAAAGGAAGAACGTATACTACGGGAGGATGGGATTTTGTAGCTTGCCGGAAACATTACCTGGAAGCTCAGAATGCAATCACTTTAGCGCCGGCAGGCTTTATCCTGAATGATGATTTATACCTGTGGGAAGATATATTGGATGTTAGCCTTGACGATTTGAATTCCCTGGAGCAATACAATTATCTGGTGTTTAAGCTGGACAAGAGCAAAGAAAAATACGCTGATCTGATTGATAATGCCCTGACGATAAGAAATGACAGTATCGGATTTAACCGTTTATTGGCGCATATTCCTCCGGGATTCCGCGGTATGGATTGTCAGTATGCAGCCCATTTTCACAATGCTGAATTTTGTGAGATCTGTGGCTACCAGGCAGTGTATCTGGGTCAGTGTGAATGCTGTGATAACTATACGTTTGCAACCAAGGTAAAGTATCTTTATGCAAAAGAAAGTGAGGAGAGGAAAAGGGAATATCTTATTTACGAACAGATTTATTGGATCAATTCCGGTGGAGAATCCTTTGAGGTCGCGCGTAAATTTTATCCAAAGAACCCTAATCATGATATCCAGTATACTGAGAAGGATCTGAAAGAGTATTATGAAGGGCCCGATGAAGAATTACAATAACTGTGTAACCATTTCGGGAATCGGCTTATCTTTGCGGGAATGACCCACCACCATTACATCATCCATAAACCTTACGGATATTTAAGCCAGTTTATCTATGAGCTGAAGCGGAAGAAGAAACTGCTCGGCGAATTGTATGATTTTGCGGAAGGTACCATGGCGATTGGACGTCTCGATGAGGACTCTGAAGGTTTATTGCTGCTCACTACGGATGGTATGATGAGCGAAATCGTCCGTGGCAGGAAAGTGGAAAAGGAATATTACGCCCAGGTTGACGGGATAATCACACAGGCCGCAGTAGATGAACTCAAAAATGGTGTGGAAATAGGTTTTAACGGTAAAAAGTACATCACCCGAAAATGTGAGGCGCGCTTATTGGAAACTGCGCCCGATTTGCCGCCACGCGGGCAGAAAATACGTGATGACCGCCATGGTCCGACGAGCTGGGTTTCGATTACATTAACAGAAGGCAAGTTCCGGCAGGTACGAAAAATGACCGCGGCGGTGGGTTTCCCCACGCTGCGGCTGGTACGCATCCGGATCGGGAACATACGGCTTGGCGAATTAAAGTCGGGAGAAGTACTTGAAGTGGCTGATTTTCCGCTTTAAAACTGCATTTTATAAGGTCGGTTACCTTATCAAAAACTTACAACCGCACTATCCCGTTGTTTAAAAAACGTGAAGCGGTTATATTTGCCCCCGACAACCAAAACTTTCACGAATGAAATTACCGAAGATTGCCCTGCTTGCCCTGTTCATTTCCTTAAATACCGTTGCCCAGAAAAAGAACACCACCGTGATCAGTTCCTGGCTAACCAAACCTGACAAGTCAGCGTTGCTGGAAAAGCAGCCTGCGATCAGTTTTACCAAAACCAAAAGCAAACTACAGGCGATTACTGTAGACGACAGCAAACAATACCAACAGATGGATGGTTTTGGGTATTGCCTTACGGGAGGGAGCGCGCAATTGATAAGTAAAATGGGCAGTCGGGAGCAATCGGCATTGCTGCGTGAATTGTTCGGGGATGATGCCAACAGTATCGGCATCAGCTACCTGCGTGTCAGTATCGGCGCATCAGACCTTGATGAATATGTCTTTTCGTATGACGATCTGCCGGAAGGCGAAACTGATCCGGAACTGACGAAATTCAGTTTGCAAAATGACCATCGTACCGGATTGATTCCGTTACTTAAGAAAATCCTTGCCATCAACCCAACGATAAAGATTATGGGTTCGCCGTGGTCCGCCCCGGTCTGGATGAAAACCAACGGGAAAGTAAAAGGCGGCAGCCTGAAGCCCGAATATTATGGTGCTTATGCCTTGTATTTCGTAAAGTACATCCAGGGAATGCAGCAGGAAGGTATCCCTATAGATGCGATTACGATACAGAATGAGCCACTGCATCCGGGAAATACACCGAGCCTTTATATGGAGGCAAAAGACCAGGCGGCGTTTATCAGGAACCATCTGGGACCTGCGTTTAAAAAAGCAGGGATCAAGACGAAAATCGTGCTTTATGACCACAATTGTGACCGTCCGGATTACCCCATTTCTATTATGGATGATCCTGAGGCAAAGCAGTATGTAGACGGTTCCGGCTTTCATCTTTACGGCGGGGAAATCACGGCAATGTCGGCGGTACACGACGCACATCCGGATAAAAACCTGTATTTTACCGAACAATGGAACGGCGGTCCGGAAAAGTTTGCGGAAGATTTGAAAAGCAATGTGGGGAACCTGGTGATCGGTGCCTCGCGCAATTGGGCAAAGACGGTTTTGCAGTGGAATCTTGCGGCTGATCCGCAGTACAATCCGCATACCAATGATGGTGGCTGTACGTCCTGCCTTGGGGCCATCACGGTAGACGGCAATACCATTACCAGAAATATTGCTTATTATACAATGGCACATGCTGCAATGCTGGTGCCGGCGGGTTCAAAAAGAATTGAAAGCAATATTGCGGGCAACCTGCTGAATGTGGCTTTTGTGACCCCCTACGGCAGGAAGGTATTGGTTGTGCTGAACAACGGAACCGCCAGCGAAACTTTCAATATCGTTTATAAAGGGAAATCGGCAACTGCGTCATTGGAGGCTGGAGCTGTGGCCAGTTATTTCTGGTAACAGCGACAAGAAATCATACAAGGGAAGAAAACCGGATATGAAATAAAAAGACCTGCCGAAGCAGGTCCTGTCATCAAAACGAACCAATCAAAACAAAACTAGTTATTACGGCCTGCATGTTTGGTATATACCACATTCACGCTGCCGAATGACGATTGGGGATTTCCCGAACCATTCCTGCTTGGATAATTCGCATTGGAGATGGCTGTCATGGTGTTTTTCGACATCCCGTTTTCGGTTGTAAAGACATAATTGGTCACTACAATGTCGTCCGCAAGATCCGATGTGGTGGTGAGTGAGTTCCCTGACCTTGTCCAGGTTCCCTTAATAATCCTTAAATCGCAAAACGTCGTTGCACCATTGATGCCCACATAAGCATCCTCCAGAAAATAGGTACCGTCGCGGTTAATCGTGATTCTTGCATCATCGTAACAGCGGCTTTCATTTATCATATTAGTGGAACTTATTCCATCACCGTCATAGTCAATTGCCATTGGCGTATTAAACGCAGTCAGATCATAGGTACCTGTAATGTCGCGGTTACCGGTTTCCCTGTCATCATCACACGCCAACGCAAAACATCCGGCAACAGCAAGCAAAACAAATTTTAACTTTTTCATTTTTTTTTATTTATTGAATTGGTCAAATGTACAGCGGGCATATGAGTAACCGTTATAACATTCAGCCCGAAGACTACGATGGGTGTCCGTAATGCTGTAATGTTCAGGGCCAATCCTGTAACTTTCGTACCGATTCTATGGTGTTAGCCCGGAGTTTTGAGCGGAGCCGAAGAAAGGCATTTTGGCACACAGTTACCAACAGTCGTTTGATAACTAATTCAGATGAAATCCAATTATCTGACTATCTTTGCGAAAGTTTAACTTTTTCAAATAAAAATGAAGCCTGACACACAACAACTAAACAATTTAAGCATTCAGGTACGCAGGGATATCCTTCGTATGGTTCATGCCGTAAACTCAGGCCATCCGGGCGGTTCGCTGGGTTGTACTGAATTTTTTGTGGCCCTTTACCAAAACCTGATGGACCGAAAAGACACTTTTGACATGGATGGGATCGGGGAAGATATTTTCTTCCTGTCGAATGGCCACATCTCTCCGGTTTTCTACAGCGTGCTGGCGCGCAGTGGTTATTTCCCGGTTTCGGAACTGGCTACTTTCCGCCATATCAATTCCCGTCTTCAGGGGCATCCGACGACACATGAAGGACTGCCCGGCGTAAGGATTGCTTCGGGCTCACTGGGGCAGGGGATGTCCGTAGCTATTGGTGCGGCACAGGCTAAGAAACTGAACAACGACAATCATATCGTTTACAGCCTCCACGGTGATGGGGAATTACAGGAAGGGCAGAATTGGGAAGCCATTATGTATGCCTCAGCCAAAAAAGTCGATAATCTGATCGCAACCATTGACCTTAACGGAAAACAGATTGATGGTGCTACAGATGAGGTGTTGCCTATGGGTAGTGTAAAAGCAAAATTTGAGGCTTTCGACTGGGAAGTTCTTGAAATTACGGAAGGGAACAATATTGAAGCCATTATCAAAGGCATGACCGAGGCCAAATCCAGGACCGGAAAAGGCAAGCCGGTATGTGTGTTGTTGCACACGGAAATGGGTCATGGCGTCGATTATATGATGCATACGCATGCGTGGCACGGTAAAGCGCCGAATGATGCACAGCTTGAAGCGGCTTTAAATCAAAACTATTCTGAAGGCGAAAGCGACTATTAATTAGAAGTGAGATATTAGTTTGGGAATCTGGACTTCATAATTCGATACAAGACAGCATCTCAGTACTAACATTTCAATTTCAATACTAAAGAAAAATAATGAAGAAATATACAAATACAGGCAGTAA
>CALRKC020000085.1:0-8163 GCA_943367895.1 Erythrobacter sanguineus
CCCCGCCATAAATGCCAAGTGTACGAACCGACATGTATGTGGTAAGTTTCTCGACTTCCTCAACAACCTGGACAACAAGTTCACGTGTAGGTACGAGGATTACTATTTTTGGGGTATGTGTTGGCGAGAATTTATAGAGTTTCAGTAACGGCAAAAGGTAGGCAAACGTCTTTCCGGTACCGGTTTGGGCAATACCCATCATGTCACGGCCTGACATGATCACTGCGAATGATTTCTCCTGGATTGGGGTAGGCGTGCTGAATCCCAGCTCGTCGACGGCTTTCTGAAGTGATTTCGGGAGATTGAATTGTTCGAATGTTGCCATGGGCTTAATTTTCGGCAAAGGTATTGATTTTATGCTCAATGCGGACTATGAATTTGCGTTACCTTTGTGGCCGTTAAATGGCAAAGCCTTTGTTATGAAAAATGAACTGATTTCGGGAATGAATCAATTGGAGCTAAAGGAGTTTCTTGACGAAAAGGCTTCCCAATATAATAATCCTGTTTTTATCGAATCCGATCCAGTGCAGATACCACATTTGTTTTCGCTGAAAGAAGATATCGAAATTTCAGCATTTCTTGCAGCTACGGTTGCATGGGGAAACCGAAAATCAGTAATCAGGAGCGCAACGAGAATGATGGAACTGATGGGTAATTCGCCATTTGATTTTGTAATGTCACACAAAGAATCGGATTTGCAGCGTATGGAGGGTTTTGTGCACCGCACTTTTAATGCAAACGATTTCAGGACTTTTATCCTGGGCCTGCGACATGTATATCAAAACTGCGGTGGTATGGAGCATGTATTCAGTTCCAATCAAGCCGATGGCTTTCTGCATAACAGTATTAGCGAGTTCAAGAGATTGTTTTTTGAGGTTAGTCACCAGCAGCGTACACAAAAGCATGTTGCCGACCCGGCAACCAATTCAGCGGCAAAACGGATCCATCTTTTCCTGCGATGGATGGCCAGGAAAGACAACAGGGGCGTAGACCTCGGGATATGGAGCTCGGTTTCGCCGGCAAATTTGTCCTGTCCGCTTGACGTGCATTCAGGGAATATTGCACGCAGTTTAGGGTTAATCACTCGCAACCAGAATGATGGCAAAGCCTTGGCTGAGCTGGATGCAAAACTAAGGGCCTTTGATCCGCTTGACCCGGTAAAATATGACTACGCGCTTTTCGGGATTGGCGCATTTGAAAAAGAGCTGTTGCCCTAATTCAATTACTCTGTACAGAAATATGGATGTGGTCAAAGTGTCCCGGAATACTATAATTGGCGTTTTTTGAACCATTTGCTTCTGTTTTGTGCTTAAATGCAGGCCCAAAATTCTCCCTGATTTGCGGGTATTGATCAAAAGCATCCTGAAGTTCGTAAACCAGGTTTTCGAATCTTATGTCGGCAATTTTATGTCCGTTTATTTTTGTAATGTCCAATGCGGTTTTATTGTAATGGTTGCTGGTTAACGCATGCGTACCATTGGATGTACACTTAATTTCAATCGACTTTATTTTTTCCGGCAGTACTGAGTTTACTTTTTCCAAACCGCTTTCCAATCCTTCCAAAAGTATAGCGGAAACCATTTGCTGAGCATTTTCGCCGTCACTAAAAGTGCTTCCAAAATAAACAACGGTAGCGCATCCGTTTGTCCTAATGATCTTCGGTATAAATACTAAGTTCCCGGAATACGGGATATTCGATTCATCTCCATCGGCCATGAAATCATCGCCTGAATAATTGTTATTGTATGCCATTGATCTGATCATGCTATAGGCAATGAACTCATTTCGCGGCGTATAATCGGCAATAAATTCGTTTACGATAATGGAATACAGGTCTGGATATTCGAAAGTCCATTTTAATAAATCCGGCTCGAGAGAATTTCGGAAGGCGGTGGCCCTTTTTATCTGGATTTCAGACTTGATCTGCGGAATGGTATCCGGGAGAACTGTGGTTGCGGTATCGCTTGTAATTGAAGGAAACGGATTTCTGTAAAGTAGTGTCTCATCGTCTTCATAGATGCATCCGGAACAGAGGGATGAAATAACGATAATCGTAAAAATAAATCTTGACATGGCGTGTAATGAATTTAATCATTACAAATATCAGCTGCTGAATTTAAATGCAGTTACGGATTTTGCGCACCAAATGTTAAAGTTAGCCGATAATGTTTCCATCGGACATGATGAGCTTTCGGTCTGCCATGTTTGCGAACTCCTCGTTATGGGTCACGATTACAAAAGTCTGGTTGAATTCATCCCGCAGTTTAAAGAAAAGCTGGTGGAGGTTTTCAGCCGATGCCGTATCGAGATTTCCTGAAGGCTCATCTGCAAAAATTACCGCTGGCTTATTAATCAGGGCGCGCGCTACGGCCACCCGCTGTTGCTCTCCCCCGGAAAGTTCGGCTGGTTTATGGAAAATACGCTCCTTAAGCCCAAGGTAATCGAGCAATCGTTTCGCCTCTGTTTCGGTTTCCGCCTTTCCTTTGCCCGCAATATAAGCAGGGATACAAACATTTTCCAAAGCGGTAAATTCCGGCAATAACTGGTGAAACTGGAAAATAAAACCTAGGTTGATATTCCTGAAACGCGACAGGCTCTTATCGTTCATCTTCAGGACATCCTCACCCTTAATCAGTAATTCCGTATTGCTGTTCCCATCTGCTTTATCCAGGGTACCCAAAATATGCAGTAAAGTCGTTTTCCCGGCTCCGGAAGCCCCGACTATGGACACGACTTCTCCTTTTTGGATGTGAAGGTTCACACCTTTAAGTACGTGAAGTTCCCCGTAATGCTTGTGGATTTGTTTCGCCTGGATCATATATGCGGTTTTGGCAAAGTTAGGAAAGGAAAAACAATAGGCAATAGCCAAAAGCCAATAGTTGGCTAAGTACCAGAATCTCGCTTAGAACTTTTAATGGCAATTGCTTTCACGTTCGCTAAACACCGTTTTACAACCTTAGGCATTTACTAAATTAAAGTTAAACCCAAAACCAAAATTGCCTCATTGCGTATATTTGTTAAACACTTAAAAATATGAAAAAGACAGCAGCTTTACTCATGGCATTGCTAGGCATCTCCTGCCAGTCGAAAACAAAAGAAAATAATGCAGTTACTGCAGAAACCAAAGAACCCATTAAGATGAATATACAGGACGGAATGGAAGTCGCCACTTTCGCGGGCGGATGCTTCTGGTGTACAGAAGCGATTTTTTTAGAACTGGACGGCGTACAATCGGTTGTTTCAGGATATACGGGCGGTGCGAGGCCAAATCCCACATACGAGCAGGTCTCTTCGGGCGCAACCGGGCATGCAGAAGCGACACAAATTACTTTCGATCCAAAGAAAATATCTTTCGGCGAATTACTGGAAGTGTTTTTTGCGACACATGATCCTACGACACTAAACCGTCAGGGAAATGACGTTGGGACACAGTACAGGAGCGAGATTTTTTACCATAGCGCCGAACAGAAGCAAATCTCAGAGGATTATATTGCGCAGCTCACAGCGGCAAAAACGTTTGAAGATCCGATCGTAACAAAAGTTTCTCCCGCAGTTGTCTTTTATGCTGCCGAAAATTACCATCAGAATTATTACAATCAGAATAAAGGCCAGTCATACTGCCATTATGTAATTACCCCCAAAGTCGAGAAAGTCAGGAGCTACTTTAAAGACAAACTTAAAAAGGAATAAAAGGCAGGATGGTTAATTCTGAGTTTTGAATGATAAATTCTGGATTAAGCAGGTTTTAGCCGACTGATTTACTTCGGCTTCCACCTCAGTTTGCCATACCGGCGTTAAAAATTACAGTTCAAAACAGAATTGTTTTCTACTGCTTTCTGCCGAAAACAAATCCGAGTCCAATACTACGAAGCATTTTTTTCGCAAAAGGAAAGAAAAAAGCCGATTGTCCGAACAGATATCCTACACCCATTAATAAAAAAGGATAGAGTGGGAGCACCAGGATGATAAGCAACGGATAGTAAAAGTAAAGCGGTGTATTCGTCTTATTGACAGCCATCAAGCCCATCAGCAGTTTTGATATTTCCGCCGAAAGCGTACCGTTTATGGCAAATACCACAAAAATAACAGCCATCTGTAGATTGGATGTAATGCCCCAGCGTTGTTTGAGTTTGCCCATCGGTTTAAATTATGCCCAAAAATACAATTTTATATCCTTGGCGCAAAACCGCCAAACTGCACCTTATTCACAATCTGGAAATAAGTCAGGTAGTTGTATAACATATAATTGACTTCGTATCCATAATCTGTATTGCCATCATAATCGATCCGCATTTCATACATGTTGCCATAAGAAAGCGGTAGCGATGCACGCATATTCCATTCGTTAACCCATATTTTATTGCGGGCTTCAAGATAAGTTTGTGAATAGTAATTCCTTGGTTTTGAATAGGCATTGAACCAGGATGAGAATCCGGGATCAATAATAATAATCTCATATTCGAGCTTGTCGTTCGCAATCCGTACGGTGTCGTTAACGGCCAGTTTGGTGTCTTTTCCGGGTTCTCCCGGCGCACCATTCTTAGAAGCCAAACAGGCTGCCATGATGGACGAAAGCAATAAAGTAATACAAACAATCTTCTTCATGGGGTTTTTATTTTAAATATAATAAAAAAAGCACCCTTTAGAGGTGCCTGGTGTAACTTTAACGTATCATTTCAGTTGTTTTCTGTTTTTAAGAGACTGATAATCTGCTCTGCAAGCTCAGTCCCTATTCGATCCTGGGCTTCTTCGGTCGCTGCCCCGATGTGTGGTGTCAGCGAAATCTTCGGGTGCATCAGAATTTGTATTTCCGGATTGGGCTCATTCTCGAAAACATCAAGACCCGCAAACGAAACTTTACCTTCGTCCAGCGCCTGGATCAATGCAACTTCATCAATAACACCGCCACGCGCACAATTGATAATCCCGACACCATCACGCAGCTGCCTGATTTCCTCAGCACCAATTACATAACCGTCCTGTGCCGGAACATGAAGCGTGATGAAATGGGAATGCTTAAACAAATCTTCCAGTGGCTCGGTCGGAATCTCAACAATGATAAACTGTCCGTTATAAAAATCGACCTTGATTTCAGCTTTACCCAAAAATTTATCAGCCGCGATCACTTTCATTCCCAGTCCAAGCGCCATTTTGGCCACTGCCTGCCCAATTCTTCCAAAGCCAATGATCCCTAACGTTTTGCCACGCAGTTCAGTTCCGTTGGCATAAGCTTTCTTAAGCCCTTCAAAATTGGTATCACCTTCAAGCGGCATATTCCGGTTGGAGTCCTGCAGGAAGCGCACCCCCGTAAACAGATGTGCAAACACCAGTTCCGCCACCGATTCTGATGATGAAGCCGGTGTGTTAATAACGTGCTTTCCGTTTTCACGGGCGTAGTCGACGTCAATATTATCCATCCCGACACCGCCGCGTCCGATTACCTTAAGGCCGGGGCAGTTGTCTATAATATCCTTACGTACTTTGGTTGCACTGCGCACCAAAAGGACAGAAACGCTATTTTCGTTAATAAAATTGGCAACCTGCTCCTGCGCGACTTTGGTTGTTATGACTTCAAAACCGCCTTTTTCGAGGGCCTTAATGCCGCTTTTTGATATTCCGTCGTTGGCTAATACCTTCATGTTTCTGATTTAAAGATTGAAAGATTTAAAAATTGAAAGATTCAATCGCTGTTTTTTTTGAAGCCATTCCCGCTATCCGCTGCAATCTTTTCATTTTTAAAGAAAAAATAAAAAGGATTTTCGCTGCTATCGGGGCTAGGCGCTCCGTGTTATAATTTATTTTCAAGTTCCTTCATGACGTCCACAAGCACCTGAACGCTTTCCGGCGGCAATGCATTGTACATCGACGCCCGGTATCCACCAACAGAACGGTGCCCCGGAATACCGGAAATCCCGGCTTTCTTCCAAAGTTCGTCAAATATCGGCGCGTGTGCCTCGTCATTCAGCAGGAATGTCGCATTCATGTTGCTTCGGTCTTCCACGGCAGCAGTCCCCCTGAACAACGGGTTGCGATCGATTTCCGCATACAAAAGTGCCGCTTTTTGGTTGTTTATCTGCTCAATTGCCGGAATCCCACCCAGATTTTTCAGCCACTGCAGTGTCAGCAATGAAGCATAAATCGGGAAAACCGATGGCGTATTGTACATGCTTTCCGCAGCAATGTGTTTTTGGTAATCCAGCATGCTTGGGATGGCTCTGCCTGTTTTCCCCAGAATTTCCTCCCTGACAACAACCAATGTCGCTCCGGCCGGCCCCATATTTTTCTGCGCTCCGGCGTAAATCAAATCGAATTGGGAGAAATCCAGTTTCCTTGAAAATATATCCGAACTCATGTCGCATACAATCGGCACATTCGTTTCAGGAAATGATTTCATCTGTGTCCCAAAAATCGTGTTGTTGCTGGTGCAGTGAAAATAGTCGGCATCAGCGGGAATCGTAAAATCTTTTGGGATGAAGCTGTAATTCGCTTCTTTTGAAGATGCAACAACCGTAGTCTCACCAAAGAGCCTGGCTTCTTTAATGGCGTTATTGGCCCAGGTTCCGGTATCAATATACGCGGCTTTGCCGTTTTCTTTCATCAGGTTGTACGGAACCATCAGGAACTCCAGGCTCGCGCCACCATGCATGAACAATGCCTGATAGCCTTTGCCTTCAAGCCCCAATAATTCCAGTACCAGAGCACGGGCTTCTTCCATAACGGCAACAAAATCCTTGCTGCGGTGTGAGATTTCAAGTATTGACAATCCCGAATTATTGAAATCAAGTATCGCCGCCGCCGATTTTTCAAAGACTTCCTGTGGCAGGATGCAAGGACCGGCGCTGTAATTGTGTTTTTTCATTTTGGCTTACATAAAATTCAACGGCAAATTTCTAAAAATGGAATTAATCCATTGATTACGATTTTATAATAATTTCATAAGGTTATTAACAAAAACGTTGTAGTTGGGTTGCACAGTATCAGAATTACAAAGTTGCAAAGTTTATCTGTTTGATATTAAAAAACTTTGTAACTCCGCTACTTTGTAACTTTGTTATTTTAAAGAAAGCAGGAAATCCATCGTATCCACATCATCAGCATAATCCCACAATTCCGGTTTTTGTGTTTGTCCGAACGGAATGCTGTTTTCAATCAGGTTGTTGGAAACTATACACTGGATCTGGTCTTTGTCGTTTTTTAACCTGGCTTTTATTTCAGGAAGGCTTTCATAATATTCGTAGAATACGCTTGAAATAGGAGAGGCGTAGCCTGTATCTTCTTTAATTGTCAGGAATTCATTGTCAAGCAGTTTAAAATTGCTCATCAGGAAAACGGCCTTGTTGTAATCGTAATTATTGGCGTATTTCTCGTATTTAATCACATCCTGATAAGGAAACATGCCATTGAAAAACTGGTCGAAATTGTAATCTTTTGGGATGAATATCTTAGAGACACTCCGGCATCCAAGGCCAAAGTACCGGAAAACATCCTCACCCAAAGCCATCATCTGTTCTTTTGATTCACTGCCATCCAAAACAGCAACCGAATTCCGGTTCTTTCGGATAATCGACGGTTTGTCCTTAAAATAATATTCAAAATAACGTGCCGTATTGTTGCTTCCCGTGGCAATTACAGCATCAAAACCTTCGAGTTTACCTTCGGTAAATTCGATTAAATCAGATAATCTTCCGTCGACAGCAATTAAATATTTTGCGAGAAAAGGCAATAATTTCTGATCATTTGACGACAATTTCACTAATGCCTTATGACCGCTCATCAATACGCATAAGAAATCATGAAATCCCACTAACGGAATGTTACCGGCTAATATCAATCCAATTTTTTTGGGCGCATGCTCCGCAATCTTATAAGGAGAAAGCCACTTTTCAAGATTTTCCTCCGTCAAAGCTTCCGCCCATGATTGTACAGCAAAATACACCTGCTCCGGCGTATACCAGCCGTTATGCGATTGTGATAACTGAATCAAATCTGCGAAAGCGTCGAAAAACAAATCATTGTGCGTTACTGCCGGATTTTTCGTATTTCCGGTTTCAGCAAACTGACCAAGAAATTGCCCGAGTGTAATAAAAGCCGCTTTTTTATCTGCTAAAGTCATATTGATTTGCTTATGAATTGTTTTGGACGTAATTTTGCGCAAAATTAGTT
>CALRKC020000086.1:0-8103 GCA_943367895.1 Erythrobacter sanguineus
TCAAATCCGGAATCTTTACGGATGTTCTGAATCCTGTTCACCAACTCCCTTGCGATGCCTTCATTTCTGAGTTCCGGCGTGATGGTAATGTCCAGCGCAACCGTAATCCCGTTTGCATTGGCTACCATCCAGCCTTCAATATCCTGGGACGTAATCTCTACATCTTCTAAGGTTAAAGTTATATTTTTTCCTGAAATAACAAGCGTTATGCTGCCTTCTTTATCCAACTGCGCAATCTGTTCTTGTGAAAACCCTTGTATCTCTTTGGAAATCAATCCCATATCCTTGCCAAAACGAGGCCCTAGAGCCTTGAAATTGGGCTTAATCTGCTTCACCAAAATGCCCGATGCATCGTCCAAAAGTTCGATTTCCTTTACATTTACCTCGGCTTTTATAAGGTCTGAAATGGCTTCAATCTCTGCCTTCTGTTTCGCGTCAAGTACCGGTATCATTACCTTTTGCAGCGGTTGCCGTACCTTAATCATTTCCTTTTTACGCAGCGATAAGACCAATGAGGAAATCGTTTGTGCTTTCTCCATTTTGCTCTCCAGCGTTTTATTAACAAAGTTTTCAACGTATTGCGGGAATTCTGCCAGGTGTACCGACTCAAATCCTTCTTTTTCAGTAGCTTTTGTTAAATCGATGTAAAGCTTATCCATGAAGAACGGCGCAATCGGCGCACTCAGCTTTGCAACGGAAATCAAACAGGTATATAACGTTTGATACGCGGCAATCTTATCCTGCGCGTAATCGCCTTTCCAGAATCTTCGCCTGCACAAACGCACATACCAGTTACTGAGGTTCTCCTGAACGAAATCGGAAATGGCGCGCGCGGCCCTTGTTGGTTCGTAGTCGGCGTAAAAACTGTCAACATCTTTTATTAAGGAATTCAGTTCCGAAATAATCCACTGATCAATTTCAGGGCGTTCATGTAGCGGAATTTCTGCTTCAGCATATTTAAACCCGTCGATGTTCGCGTATAACGAAAAGAACGAATACGTATTATATAAGGTGCCGAAGAATTTACGGCGTACCTCCGCAATCCCTTCAATATCAAATTTGAGGTTGTCCCACGGATTGGCATTCGAAATCATATACCAGCGCGTTGCATCCGGACCGTATTCTTTTATGGTCTCAAAAGGATCGGTTGCATTACCCAAACGTTTCGACATTTTCTGGCCGTTCTTATCGAGTACAAGTCCGTTGGAAACGACATTCTTATAGGCAATCTTGTCAAATACCAAAGTTCCGATCGCGTGTAACGTGTAAAACCAACCACGTGTCTGGTCTACACCTTCCGCAATAAAATCTGCCGGGAAATCTGTATTACCGTCGATTTTTTCTTTGTTCTCAAACGGGTAGTGCCATTGTGCATAAGGCATGGCACCCGAATCAAACCAAACATCTATAAGGTCCGTTTCACGCGTCATCGGTTTTCCGGAAGCGGAAACGAGTGTAATGGCATCAACCACATTTTTGTGCAAATCCACCAGATCATAATTGGCTTCAGACATGTTCCCGATTTCAAAACCTTTGAACGGATTTTCTTTCTGGATTCCGGCAGCGATGGATTTTTCAATTTCGTTGTACAATTCTTCAACCGAACCAATCAGGATTTCTTCCTGTTTGTCTTCCGTACGCCAGATTGGCAAAGGAATTCCCCAGTATCTGGAACGCGAAAGGTTCCAGTCGTTGGCATTTTTCAGCCAGTTCCCGAAACGGCCTTCGCCGGTCGCTTTTGGTTTCCAGTTTATCGTATCGTTGAGGTCAAACATACGGTCACGTACGTCGGTAATTTTGATGAACCAGGAATCCAATGGATAATACAAAAGCGGTTCATCAGTTCTCCAGGAATGCGGGTAACTGTGTACGTATTTCTCTACCTTAAAAGCTTTATTCTCTTCTTTTAACTGAATTGCGATTTCGACATCCACCGACCTTTCAGGTGCTGTTCCGGCATCGTAATATTCATTTTTCACGTATTTGCCTGCGTAAGGCCCCACATGTGAAGTAAATTTCCCTTGTAAATCAACCAACGGGACGGCATTCCCATATTCGTCCAGCACGAGCATCGGCGGTACTTCAGGCGTAGCTTCCTTCGCTACTTTCGCATCATCGGCACCAAATGTCGGCGCGGTGTGTACGATTCCGGTTCCGTCTTCTGTGGTTACGAAATCCCCTGAAATCACACGGAAAGCGTTTTCAGGATTCTGGTATGGCAATACGAACTGTAATAATTGTTCATAGCGGATGCCAACAAGGTCTTTTCCTTTGGCTTCCGTCAGAATCGTATAAGGAATTTGCTTGTCACCCGCTTTATAATTATCAAAATCTGCGGTGTCGGTGCTTTCTGCGAATCCTTTCCCAAATTGTTTTCCAACTAAATTTTTTGCCAAAACGACGTTTACCGCTTGAAAGGTATATTGGTTGAAAGTCTTCACCAATACATAATCAATCTCCGGTCCAACGGTCAAAGCGGTGTTTGAAGGTAATGTCCATGGCGTGGTCGTCCAGGCTAAAATATATATATCTCCAAATCCTTGTAGAAATGCAGGGAGTGTATCCGGTTTGGTCTTAAACTGCGCCACAATTGTAGTATCAGTAACATCACGGTAAGCCCCGGGCTGGTTGACTTCATGCGAAGACAGTCCAGTTCCGGATTTTGGAGAGTAAGGCTGAATGGTGTAACCTTTGTACATCAATCCCTTGTCGTAAATCTGTTTCAGCAGCCACCACACCGATTCCATGTACTTGGATTTGTACGTCACATACGGGTCTTCCATATCAACCCAGTACCCCATTTTTTCAGTAAGGTCGTTCCACACGTCGGTGTAGCGCATTACCGTGCGTTTACAGGCTTCGTTATAATCTTCAATGGAAATGGTTTTCCCGATGTCTTCTTTTGTAATTCCCAGTTCTTTTTCGGTACCCAATTCAACCGGCAAACCATGCGTATCCCAGCCGGCCTTGCGTTTTACCTGGTATCCTTTTTGGGTTTTATAACGGCAGAAGATGTCCTTAATGGCACGCGCCATCACGTGGTGAATTCCGGGCAATCCGTTTGCAGACGGCGGGCCTTCAAAAAACACAAAAGGTTCTTTGCCTTCGCGCGTCGTGACGCTCTTCTCAAATATATTTTCTTTCTTCCAGAAATCAAGGACTTCCGAGGCTACCGTTGGCAGATCCAGTCCTTTGTATTCCGTAAACTTAGTGCTCATTTTCAGTCGTTTTCTAAAATCAATTTGCGAAAGTAGTGATTTATGGTTTAAAGTAAAAGAAAAAGTGGCTGAGTGGCTGAGTGGCTGAGTTTTTGTAAACGTAATTATTTTCGGGAGCTAATTCCCGCTCTTCGCTGTATCTGTGGCTCCGTTGCACTGCGCCACAGGATGCCGCTTCGATCGGGGCTAGGGGAATTGCGCTCAATCACGACCCGGCTGCGCGAGGGATTGCAGCGGAAAGCCCACAGCGAGGCACGAGCGAGGACTTGAAGCGGAAAGCCCGGCCCGCAGGGCGCGCCATAAAAATTAAGAAAAAACCTCCCGCAAAACCTCCAAAGACTTCGGTTTCTTAAACCCATCAAGATGCAGGTTGTAATAATCAATCAGGAGGCGGAGCAGGGTTTGCCTTTCTGAAACATGGAATGCCTTGTGGCTGTCGCTGAAACGAAGGGCTGTAAGTTTTTTAAATAAAGCAGTTTCATTTTCTGTAAGTGAATTCACGGAAGCAAAATCAGTAAAAATGCCTTCTGAGAGGTCGAAAAACGGCAGTTCAATTTGAGCAGTATCAGGATAAAAGCCAAGGAACTTCGTAATTTCCAGGAGCAGGATCAGGTGGAAATTGGCAGTTTCGTTGTGATTGTCCAGCCACTCCATTGCGGTGTGCAGGAACCCGAAAAGCGCCTCGTTTTTTTCTTCTTCATGAATAGAATGGTGCAGCATTTCCGCGATAAATAAGGTGATGGTGCTTTTGGCAACGTCCATCGGAATGGAATGGTAGTGGGTAGCAATGCGTACTTCGCGGAAATGCTCCAGCGTACCTTTGTTTTTGTGTGACGCCTCAATGTCCAAAATGGTCATCGGTTGGAAGTAGGCAATTTTCTGGTTGTTTTTAGAAGAAGAAAACGCCGACCGTACAAAATAAGATTTCAGTCCGTCGGATTCCGTAAAGCATCTTACGATCAGGTTCTTGTCCTGATACTTTATAGCGGAAATGACGATGGCACGGGTTTTAACGTTCATGGGGTTAAGTTTCAGGATTCAGGGTTCACGTCAGCAAGGATTGTCTGTGCCCTGCGCCTTGTGCCCTGCACCTATCTTACGATCATTACTTTCTTTACGGTCGTGAGCATACCGTCCTGGGTGGAAATGAAAATCATGTAAACACCTGAAGCTACCCGGTATTTGCCGAAAGCCCTGGTATCCCATTCGATGGAGCCGCCTTCAGACACGACTTCATACACGAGACTTCCTTCAATATCGGTAATCTTGATAGTGGCTTTGTCCGTAAGCCCGGTAATTTTTACGGTGCCGTCATATTCAGGGCGTACCGGGTTTGGATAAACCAACACATTTTTCAGGTCGTCGCTGGCGGAAATGGCGGTGCCTTTATAGGAGACCAATCCTTTGGCTGTAGCAAAAAAAACTTCACCGGTGGCCTTGTTGATCTCAATATCATTAATGGAGTTGCTTGGCAACGGCGAATTGCTGCTGTTGAAGGTATGCAGGACTTCTTCACCGTTTGACGAAAAATGAAACACGCCGGCATCCGCAGTACCGATCCATTTGTTGTTTGCGCCGTCTATGACGATGTCGGTAATAAACTGGTCGACCATAAGCTCAATATTGACCGGTTCGCCGTCTATGATCTCCTGAGTGATGATCGCGCGGGTAGTCATTTGGGAATCACCCAGAAAACTGTCCACGCTGGATAAGACCCGTAGCCCGGAAGTGGTGCCAATCCAAAGTTGGTTGCGGTTGTCAACCGTGGCGACGCGAACATTATCCATTGGAAGATTACCGTTGTCAGCACCTGATTTGATCGACTTTCCGATATTGCCGTTTTCATTAAAGCCGATCAGTCCATCGTCACGGGTGGGCATCCATTTGGTGCCGTTTTTGTCGATAGTAAGCCTTCCGATATTGAGTTTCCCGACGTTGTCATACAGTCCCTGCAGGTCGAAAGACTGCCATCCGCCGCCGGCTCGCATCACTTTGAGGCCATTCCGCACGATGCTGTTGGTGACCCATAAATTTCCGGATTTATCATAAGCCGCTCCGTCAACACGGTAAGTTGGGTCTCCGGGCGGACCTTCCGGACTGTTATTGGTGTTTGTTTGATTTATCAAAGCTACAGGGGCATCGTCCTGGAATTTCAGCAATCCTGAGTGGAATGAACTGAAGAACACCTGATTTTCATCCGAAGGATTGGCAGTAATCCTTACCATGGAGGCGACATCCTGTCCAACGGCATCGCGGATGGTCTGGTAAGGAATGTTAAGCCAGCCGGTAGGGGAAAATTTACTCACACCGTAATAATCCAAAGGGTAGGGATTGTAATCAACGGTATAATCCCCATATACGGCCCATAGGTTTTCAGTAGTTGCCGTAATTGCAAAGATGTTGTTTCTTGTAGGGCCATTGGGGGTGATATTCTGGAATGCCCCGCCCGCAGCGAAGGAGGTAGCGTATACGCCATTTTCTTCCGTTCCCAGATATAAAGAATTGCCTACGATTGCCGCACAGGTAAATTTCACGCCGGCAGTTTGTATCTCAGAGGCTTGCAGGTCGCGTTCCAACGCATAATTTTCATTGTATATGAAAACGTGGCTGGCGGTTGTGACTAATAATCGGTCTCCTTCCTTTCGCAAGTCCTTTGGTGCTTCGGGCAAAAAGGCGATGGTTGATAAACTGCCGTTCAGGTAACGTTTTAATTCTCCTCCGTTTGTTACTAAAAGAAGATCAGTACTGAAAGTCTCGACGCCCGCCCAGCCATTTCCGGTGATGGTAGTCCATTGGCTGAAATCATTTAAATTCGGATTGTCTATATCCGCCCTGCGGATGCCGTTAAATCTTGTTGCGGCATAAATCCTGCCTTCGAAAACTGCGGTTTGAGTCACAACGATCTCGGCACCATTGTCTCCAATGAAATAGGTATCCCCGAACTGTTTTGTATTGAGGTTGTATTGGACGATTCCGAAATCGCATGAGATGTAAGCAATCCCATCAAATTCCATAAAATGGTTTATCCTTTTGATATTGGCAGGCAATTGCTTATTCAGGATGTCTACGACTTTTAGTATGGACCCATCGCTGTCATTAATGACAATCATCAGTCCGCTTTCATAACCGATCAAAGTCCTGTTGAATGTATTGCTGTGGTAGACACTTGAAATCGTTTCGCTGGGAAGGCCGTCAATGGTATTGATGGTTTTGATTTCATTGGTAGCAATATTCCTGGAGAAAACGCTGTTTTCTGAGCCGGCATAAATTCGGTTTGATGAAGAGGCAAGATCCTTTATGGCAGTGTATGAAAAATAACCTTTCCAAAGCTGGTTGCCCTGGCTGAACCCAGATCCAACAAAAAAAACGGAAATTAATAAGATGAAAATATACCTCATTTCAGGGATTTATGTGACGCAAATATACAAAACGCAATTGTGTGGCTTTTCATATTTCCCGGCAAATAAAAAAAGCCTTCCAATTCAATCGGAAGGCTTCATTTTATTTATAAATTCAGGATTATACCACGCCTTGGGCAAGCATCGCATCGGCAACTTTTACGAAGCCGGCAATGTTTGCACCTTTTACATAATCAACATACCCGTTTGCATCCGCGCCATATTTTACGCAGGCTGAGTGGATGTTGAGCATGATGTTGTGCAGCCTTTCGTCAACTTCCTGTGAAGTCCAGCTTAAACGCAATGAGTTTTGTGACATTTCAAGACCTGAGGTTGCCACACCACCTGCATTGGAAGCTTTCCCCGGTGCAAAAAGGATTTTTGCTTTCTGGAATACGGCAACCGCTTCAGGTGTAGAAGGCATGTTTGCGCCTTCAGCCACACAGATACAGCCATTAGCGACCAGCATTGTAGCTTCTTCCTCGTTCAATTCGTTTTGTGTTGCACATGGTAAAGCGACATCACATTTTACTTCCCATGGACGTTTCCCGGCTACATATTTGGCATTCGGATATTTCTTAACATACTCTGAAATACGCGCGTAGTCTACGTTTTTGATCTGCATTACGTGGGCCAGTTTCTCAGCGTCAATTCCGTCTGCATCATAAATATATCCTGCAGAATCAGAAAGTGTAACTACTTTCCCACCCAATTGTGTTGCTTTTTCAGCAGCGTATTGGGCAACGTTACCTGAACCTGAAACGACAACCGTTTTTCCCTTGAAGCTGTCGCCTTTGGTCTCCAACATCGCCTGTGCGAAATACACGTCGCCGTAACCTGTTGCTTCCGGACGGATTAATGAACCGCCGAATGTGATTCCTTTTCCGGTCAATACGCCGGTGAATTCATTTCTTAATCTTTTGTACTGGCCGAACATGTAACCAACCTCTCTTCCGCCCACACCGATATCTCCGGCAGGAACGTCAGTATCCGCACCGATATGCTTTGACAATTCAGTCATGAAAGCCTGACAGAAACGCATGATTTCATTGTCGGATTTTCCTTTAGGGTCGAAGTTTGCACCGCCTTTTCCACCACCCATAGGCAATGTTGTGAGGCTGTTTTTGAAAGTCTGCTCAAAAGCAAGGAACTTCAGGATGCTCAGGTTTACAGAAGGGTGGAAACGGATTCCTCCTTTATATGGCCCGATGGCAGAGTTCATCTGGATACGGTATCCCCGGTTCACCTGGGTGTTTCCGGCATCGTCAGTCCACACCACGCGGAAGGTAATGATGCGCTCGGCTTCCACCATTCTTTCCAGGAGCATCTTGCCCTGGTATTTTTTATTTTGTTCGATAAAAGGAATTACTGTTTCAGCAACTTCGTGAACTGCCTGCATGAATTCAGGTTCGTTCGGGTTGTTTTTTGCTACTGAATCTACAAATGCTTGAATACTTTGTGACATGATTATTAGATTATTAACGTTT
>CALRKC020000087.1:0-8048 GCA_943367895.1 Erythrobacter sanguineus
ACAGGAACTCAGGTATGAAGAAACAGCCAATGGCGTTTCAGCAGGCCTTGCGATGGGTGGTTTCGGAGGCGGAACCTATAAGGCATGGGTGCCCTACATTTACTGGTCATACAAAAACCAAAAGAACAGCGTCCTCGCTATCGATGCCAACACCGGTAAAACAGCCTGGCGTTCAGAGCGTTTTGATAAACGGATTACCGACCTGATCCTGAGCGAAGACAAAAACACCGTATTTGTTGGAGATGGCGATGAATTCTACGGTTATGATATCAAATCGGGCAACCAGCTTTTCGATGTGAAACACAATGACGCCAAGGTAGGGAAGGCGACAGATGTCATTGACTTCGGGGATAAGGTGGTCGTGCTGTCAGAAAAAGGGCTTGCTTCTTACAACAAGAAAGACGGAAGCCGCGCCTATGCCTCGGAGAAAATCAAGGGCGTAGATTATTTCTACCACATCGGTGATAACTATTTCCTGCGTGACCAGCGCAACAGCAAAAACATCATTTACGGCATCGATATGACCAATGGGGAAACCAAAGGCTCGGTACAATCCAAAGGGAAGGGTGGAAGTCCGCAATATGGTGACGGTATAGACATAACAGAAGACGGCGAGTACATTTTTGCATTCAAGGGCAAAAAAGTTGAGAAAATCAAAGTCAATAATTAGTTTTTGGGTTATGTTTTTTATGGTGGGGGCTGATGAATTCGTTTGTCAGCCCTTTTTTTGAATTTAGTTACTCACTTAAAAACTCAGTATGAAAAATAAGCTACTTCTTATAAGCCTGATCGCTGTTTTTTCAGTGCACGCCCAACAGGTGCAATGGGCCAGCAGGCTGATTAAGTTTTCGTCGGATCTGGGCGGAAAACAGCACGGCATCAAGCGCATACTCGGTAAGCCCGATGCTTTCCCACAAGGCGGGCCGAGCGCCAATGCCTGGATGCCAAAAAACGCACTCGATGGTCGTGAAACCGTTGAGGTGGGATTTGAGAAACCCCAAACCGTGAAACAGGTTGCCGTGTTCGAGAATATGAATGCCGGCTGTGTTGTAAGGATTGCAGTAGATGACGGGTCCGGAAAATACAAAACCGTCTGGTCGCGCGATGTGAATTGGAGAAAGGGTTTATACACCTACCAGTTTCAGGCAGACCGCAAGTATTATTACAACAGGAAGAGAAGAAAAATCCAGACAGCGCCTGAAGTCGATGTAAATCCCGGTATTGAACATGCAATTTTGGATCAGGCCATTGCCAATGTGGTGGCGGTGCGCGTAGATTTCAGTTTTGCGCTGGTTCCGGGGCAGAAACAGGTAGACGCCATTGGGATTTCCGACTCGGATGCGCCGATTGAAGCAGCCATAAACAGCCGCGCAGCATTGAATGCGCTGGGTCCCGCCGAAAAAATAGATCTTGGTGCATTGCTGCCGGCCAATCCGATACTGACTGCCGACGGGCGGCAATTGTATTTCACGGAATTCACCAATGCCAAAGAGGTAGTGTATTCGTGCGTAAAAAACAACGGCAAATGGTCGGTGCCCGAACAGGAAATGAATGCCCTGAACGATGATGACCAGTTCAATTATATTTATGGGATGAACACCGATTGGGTAATCAAAGGCGGCAAATCCTACAACCGCGGTACAGGGGAAACAGGCTATGTTTTTTACAACCGAAATGGCGACGCTTTCGAAGCATCCGGAATCCTCAAAGTCGTTGCTTATAATAATTATGATGATACTTCAGAATTAACAATTACAGCCGATGCCGGAACGATCATCATGGGTATCGAGACTGATATGACACAGGGCGGTGCCGACCTGTATTTTGCAAACAAAAAAGAAGATGGCTCCTACGGCTTTCTTCAGAATATGGGGAAGGTCATCAACAGCGCCGCCGATGAAAGTATGCCGAGACTGCTGTCAGACAACAAGACGCTGTTGTTTAGCAGCAATGGTTTCAGTAGTTATGGTGATTACGATATTTTTGTATCCTACCGCCTTGATGATACGTGGAAGAATTGGTCAGAGCCGGTAAACCTGGGCAACGTTGTCAATAGCGGCAGTTTTGACGGTTCGCCTTGGTATGACGAGAAAAACGAGACGTTGTATTTTGTCAGGACGATTGACGGGCGTACATACATTTACAATGTCCGGATACCGAAAACACAACTGATGAAGGGCTGACTAAAATACGTATAACATCGTATTTCATTTTGATGAGGAAAGGGTGAATTTTGTTAAACGTCCGAATACGTGCAGCGTGATCGGGCGACTCAGAGAAAAACGTTTACAAAATCCCCATTTATGTTATTTATACTAATTCCCGTCATTCTTTCGCTTTGTGCCACTGTTGTCTACCTTAGGATTTACGCCCTGAGGGAGAAGAAAAAATTCATCGAAAAAGAAGCAGTACTTGAGGAAATAATTGTAGAGATTACACAGAAACAACAGATACAGTCCAACCAGATCAGGCTTTCTGATGAGCTCAACGAGAATCTGAAGAAAAGCAGGATTGTCCTGAACGAAGATATTTTTAAGCTGAATTACGAGTTATTCGACATACTTTCGAAGAACGATCTGTTGAAAAACAAGCCGGAAGGCTGATGAAATACCAATAATTCCTATTTTTAGGGGAATGAAAAAACACTTATGAAAAAAACGCTGTTGCTTCTTGTATTACTTCCGATCATGGCCTTATCCCAGGGGACGGATCCTGACAGCGTATTCCAATGGTATGAAAGGGATCGTGCAAAAAATCCGGAGAAGGCGCTGCAGCACATCCGCAACGGCATCAAAAAAGCAGCACAGCGAAAGGACAGATACCATGTCGCCGCCTATCTTGTCAAATTGATTGAGCAGAAAAACTTCACCCGCGATTACGCAGGGGCTTACCATGATTTTAAAAAGGCCGAAAAATACTGCCTGGACCACAAGATCGACGGGCAGTTGCCCTGTGCCTACAGCCAGTACGCGGAAACCTGTTTCAATAAAGAAGATATGGCAAGTGCGATGAAATACTTCCGCAAGGCCGATTCGATTTTTGCCAGGCAGAAGGATGGCATCGGTGTGGTCATCTCCAAAAGCAATATTGCCAATGTCTATCAGGTTCAGGGTAAATACGACCTCGCGATCAGGAACCTGCTTGATGCCGCCAAAAATGTTGATACTTCCCAATACCGATATATTAAGGTATCGATCTTCAACAACATTTCCGAACTCTATAAAACCATAGGCGACAGGAAAAAGGCAGAGGAAATGGCACGTACTGCGATGAAGCTTGCCATGGAAGGCAAACGCGACAATCCGGACGGCCTTATGGTGTCTTATGTTCACCTTACCACCTTATTGATTGAATCGGGAAGGTATGGCGAAGCCGAAAAGTACATTCAAAAGGGCATCCGTATTTCAGAATCCACAGATCTGGAAAGTTATAAATTCGAGTTTGTGAAGCAGTATGCCGCACTGAATATGGCCAAAGGAAAAACTGATGAAGCCAAAGCATTTGTCATGCAAGCGCTGGATTTGGGTAAAAAACACAATAAGAACACTTATGAAATGTATCCGGTCGAGGCCAATCTCGCCAAGATTTACCTGCTGGAAGGACAGTCCGTTAAAGCCATTGCGCTGCTGAAGGAATTACTGCGGAAGGCAGTCGAAATTGACTGCCGTGATGACATCACCGAGATTTACAAGGAACTGGCCGAAGCGTACGAAAAAACCGGTGATTTCAGGAAAGCCCTTGAGAGCCATAAACTTCATGTGGTTTATAAGGACAGCATCCTGGGAAGGGAAAAGCAAAAGTATTTCAAGGACGCACAGGTGAAATATGAAACCGCAATTAAGGAAAAACAACTGGCCCAGAACAAGATCGAGCTGCTTAAGAAATCTGCCGAATCCAAAAGGAAAAGCACTACCATTATCATGCTCGCAGCATTGGTATTCTTCCTGATTGTCCTGTCTTACCTGATTTACCGACAGCAGAAACTCAAGGCCGGGCAGCGCGAAAAAGAATTCCAGCTCAAAGATGCCATTGCACAGATCGAGACGCAGAACAAGCTTCAGCAGCAAAGGCTCAGTATTTCACGCGACTTGCACGACAATATCGGGGCGCAGCTGACTTTTATCATTTCTTCAGTTGATAACGTGAAGTACGGGTTCAACCTGCAGAATACAAAACTGAACGACAAGCTCGACCATATCAGCGATTTTACGAAAGCGACCATTCTGGAACTGCGCGACACTATCTGGGCGATGAACCATGCCGAAATCAGTTTTGAGGAATTGCGCTCCAGGATTTTCAATTTCCTTGAAAAAGCGAAAACCGCCAAAGGCAGCATTGATTACACCTTCAACCTCGACGAGTCGATTAAGGAGGACAAACTGTCGTCGCTGCAGGGCATCAATATCTACAGGACCATTCAGGAAGCGGTAAACAATGCCATCAAATATTCGGAAGCAGCAAAGATTGTCATCGAGGCTAAAGCAGAAGGAAAGGACATCGTGATTGAAATCCGTGATAATGGCAGCGGTTTTGACACCAACAGCAATGACAGCGGCAACGGCTTAAACAATATGAAGAAACGCATGAAGGAAATCGGTGCAGCATTCGAAATAAAGTCAGCAAAAGGCGAGGGTACAACCGTCATTCTCACTTTCCAAAACAAGAACCATGATGCTTAAAAAATACTTACTCCCCCTGTTTTTATGTTTTTTTATTGCCGGTCAGGCACAGCAAACGCAAGCCATTATCGACAACCTGAAGGCATCCCTGAAAAACAATCCCGATCCCAAAAAGACGGCAACCGTTTATTCTGATCTTACCTGGTATTATGCGACAGTCTCCACCGATTCGGCATTGCATTATGGTAAAAAAGCACTGGAACTGACGACCAAACTGGGCGATTCTACCATGCTGGGACAGGTTTACAGTGATATCGGCGCGGTGTATTTCCGAAAAAATGATATTAAGAATTCCAAAATCAATTACCAGAAATCCTATGACATCCGCAAGGCAAGAAAGGATTTTAAGAGTTTGTCCAAAACCAACGTCAACCTGGCCTCCATATATGTAAAAGAATTGAAGTACAAGGAAGCGATGAAATCCTACATGGAGGCGCTCAGTTATTTTGAGGACATCAACGACGAGGCCAACGTGGCTGTAATCAAGTCAAATATCGGCCTGGTTTTCATAGAGCAGAAGGACTATAACAAGGCGGTGAAATATCTCAGGGAAGCCGTCGCTTTTGCTGAAAAAAGCAACGACAGCGATAAAATCTGTACGGGCTGTATCGGTTTGGGCAATGCTTATGTGGCCAAGCAGGATTCGGCGAACGCCTGGAAATATTACAACAAAAGCCTTAAGGCCTGCAATGCCGCCGGAAATAAGTTGGCACTGGCTACGCTGTACAACAACCTTGGCGCCCTGAAATCCGACAAGAACAAATCGGCTGAAGCGGAGGCATTATTCAAAAAATCGCAGGATTTAAGAAAACAGCTGAACCTCAGCGACCAAAGTGACTATTCGCTCAACATGGTCAGCGAACTGATCCGTCAGGGAAAGTATGCTGAAGCGCATCGATTGCTGGTCGGGCTGAAGGACGGTTTCGAAAAAGCCGGCTCCGATCCCGATGTGATTATCACGTATAAGTTATTGCTTAAGGTACACGCCCACCTGAACATGCCCGACAGCATCGAGCTGTATTCCAACAAATACACTGTATTGCGCGAGCGGATGTACAATGAAACAGCGCTGAAGCAGGTTTCGGAGCTTGAAACCAAATACCGGACCGCCCGAAAAGAAAAGCAGTTGCTCGAACAACAAATGGAAACGCGCCGCAAGGACAACCTGTTGATCGGGGTATCGATATTGACGTTCTTTATCATTCTCGTTTCGTTGTTGATCTACCGCCAGCAGAAACTCAGGAACCGGCAGCAAAAACAGGAATTCAGGCTGAAGACCGCGATTGCGCAGATTGAAACCCAGAACAGGCTCCAGGAGCAGCGTCTTAGCATTTCGAGGGATTTGCATGACAATATCGGGGCACAGCTTACTTTTATCATCTCTTCCGTTGACAATATCAAGCACGGTTTTGATATCCAAAACACGAAGCTCAGCAACAAACTCAGCAGCATCAGCGATTTCACCAAATCTACGATAGTGGAGCTGCGCGATACGATTTGGGCGATGAACAACAGCGCGATCACTTTTGAAGATCTTAAGGTACGCATCCTTAATTTCATCGAAAAGGCGAAAATGGCCAAAGAAGACATTCATTTCTCTTTTGAGATAGACGAAGATCTTAACGAGCTTGAGCTCAGCTCTATTGAGGGGATGAATATCTACCGTACGATACAGGAAGCGGTCAACAATGCGATTAAATATGCCGATGCCGAAAATATTGCGATTCGCGCTTCCGCAGATGATACCCGGATCAGCATCACGATTGTTGATAATGGCGCCGGATTTGAAATTGACCAGGCCGGCAACGGAAATGGGCTGCACAATATGCGCAAGAGGATTGAAGGCATCGGCGGTATTTTTACGATAAAGGCAGCAGCATCGGAAGGCACCCAAATCAGTATTTCGCTCAAAAGACAAACCAATTAAAACACTTTTATCATGACTAAGATAGTTATAGTGGACGACAATATATTTTTACAAAAGGCAGTCGCAGAGAAACTTTCGTTTTTTGACGACATTTCCTGTAAATACACAGCGGTCAATGGCGTCGAGCTTTTGGAAAAGCTGGAAAACAACCACAATATCGACCTGATCTTAATGGATATAGAAATGCCAAAAATGGATGGTATAGAAGCCACCGGGATTGTGAAGAACAAGTACCCGCACATCAAGATCATCATGCTTACTATTTTTGACAATGATGAGAATATCTTTAAATCCATAAAAGCGGGGGCCGACGGTTACCTGCTTAAGGATGTCACGCCTGCCGACCTGCATCAGGGCATTACCGAAACGCTGAATGGCGGCGCTACGATGACGCCTTCAATTGCATTGAAAACGCTGAAGCTTTTCCGCAATCCGATAGCATTCGACACTCCGGCTGACGCAGAAGGAATCAAACTGACCGCCAGGGAGATTGAAGTGCTGGAGCAACTCAGCAAAGGACTTAAATACAACAACATTGCAGATAACCTGATTCTTTCATTGGGTACAGTACGCAAGCATGTCGAAAATATCTACGCCAAACTCCAGGTGCACAACAAGCTCGAGGCGATACAGAAGGCAAAGAACAATAAGCTGATTTAGTTTTCCAGTCTCAGTAGGCAGTGGCTATTACGGAGATTTGTAACTGCCTAATGAGACTGCCTGTTAAAAATACGACATTTGCCGTATTGATTCACTTTCATGATAGTTGCAATTTTGGCTTATAACTAACAATAATTTATTTATCATGAAAACACTCAAAATGATCTCAAAAATTAGCCTTATTGCCGTTATGTTCCTGGCATTGTCATGCAGCAGCGACAGTGATGGAGGCGGAGGCGGAACAGCTGCTGCCGGTACTATCAAAGCCAAAGTCGATGGCTCAGGTTTCACGTCAATGGCGATGACTACGATTGCCAACCGCATCGAATTTAATGGAACTTCAACCATTACTTTACAGGGAAGCAACTCCGGCGGTAAGACAATCAGTCTTATTATGAATGGGGTTTCTGCAGCAGGAACCTATGATATCGGTGGCGATAACACAATTGCTATTGTGGGAAGTTATACCGATACGAACATCCAGAACCCGGCAGCATCTATCACTTATGTGGCGCCAACTGAGGGAGGTGCAGTAAAAGGCTCAATCACTATCACTGAATTGACAGACGCTAAAATCGTAGGTACATTCCGTTTTACAGGTACAAACCAGGATGATGCTACAGACACTAAGGAGGTTACCAACGGAGCCTTCAACTTAGAATTCTAATATCTCAATTCCCGAGACGATTGATAACACCGGTCGTTTCGGGATAACCTACTTGTTTTGTGTGATGTTGTCCTTTTCAAACGGATTTCCCGCTTTGAAAAGGACATTTTTTCCT
>CALRKC020000088.1:0-8037 GCA_943367895.1 Erythrobacter sanguineus
GTAGATTCTGTTCAATTTCTTTTGCTTCCATTTTCGTCTTGTTTCTAATATAATTTTTTTAAAAATTTGATTAAAAACACCCTTAACCTCACCTATAAGAGAATTTTTATTTTTGTTTTGTATGCTTAACTTTCGTTTTTCCAGTTTAATCTGTCCTGTTGGCTGTATTGCCATGGCGCGCCGTTATTCTCAACGTTCGTCATCATGGCATTTAATGACATTGGTGCCGCACTCTGCTCCATTACAAGGAATCTCCTCATATCCATAATAATAGAAAGCGGACTGATATTTACCGGACATTCTTCCACACAGGCATTGCATGATGTACAGGCCCAAAGTTCTTCCGGCGTAATATAATCATTCAGCAACGTCTTATTATCGTTGACAAAAACACCTTTATTGGCATCTATATTTTTTCCTACTTCCTCCAGTCTGTCACGGGTGTCCATCATGATCTTCCTTGGGGAGAGTTTTTTACAGGTGATGTTTGCCGGACAAGACGATGTACATCTTCCGCATTCTGTACAGGTATAGGCATTCAACAACTGTACCCAGTTTAAATCCTGTACGTCGCTGGCTCCGAACTTTGCCGGCGCAGCATTGGCATCAGGTGCGGGTGCTGCAAAAGGATCAGCATTGGGATCCAGCATGAGCTTTACCTCATTGGTAACTGACTCCAGATTGTCAAATTTCCCTTTCGGATTCAAATCTGCATAATAAGTATTCGGAAATGCCAGTAAAATATGAAGGTGTTTGGAAAAGTACAGGTAATTCAGGAAAATCAGGATTCCTGTAATATGCAGCCACCATGCCCCTCTTTCAATGAGGTAAACAAAGTTATTGGACACCCCATCAAACATAGTTGAAAGATATTGGCTTACTGGAAATGCGCCGGCTTCATGAAAATTCATATACCCGCCATCAATATGCTGCAAGTGATAATCCGCTGCGTTCATGACCAGGAACAGGCTCATCAGTACCACTTCAAAATAAAGGATATAATTGGCATCACTCTTCGGCCATCCTTTAAGGTCAGCATGTATGAAACGCTTCAGTTTTATGACATTTCTCCTGATTAAAAACACGATTACAGCAACCAGTACCAATAAAGCGAGTATTTCAAACGAACCGATCAGTACATCATAAATTACGCCAAGAAAAGCGAAAATCCTGTGTGTCCCGAAAAGACCGTCGATAACAATTTCCAATACTTCGATATTGATAATGACAAAACCTGCATATACGATAATATGCAGAAATCCTGCAATCGGGCGGCGAACCATTTTCGACTGTCCCAATGCGATCATGGCCATATTTTTCCATCTCAGCGATGGATTATCCGAGCGGTCAATATCCTGGCCCAGTTTTATATTCCGGATCAATTTCCTGACATTAATTGTAAAATAACCAATGCCGAGTCCCAGTATGATAGCAAATAATATATTGTCAAGATATTGCATAGGCGTTATTGTTTAGAAACGGCCGGATCGTCTACAGGCGCTTTATACGGTTTGTTCTTTTTTCCAAATAGGGAAACATTGATGTAACGTGTCGGATTCAGTCGCAAATCCTGAAGCAAAAGCTCCAGTTCTTTAGATGTTTTTGCAAAATTATTATACAATGTTTCGTCCTTAATTAATTTGCCCATCGTTCCTTTTCCGGAATTCAGGTCGGACATGATTTTATCAACTGAAGCCAGTGTTGACTCCATTTTCCTTATGGTCTTACCGATATCGGCCTTGGCAATCGTATCGGAAATTTTGGCAAAGTTCGCAGAAGTCTTGTCGAAATTGACAATTGTACTTCCAATTTTCTGTTTATTCTCGGCAAGCATATCATTTACTTTTTCAGAAGCTCCTTTGAATTCAGCAAGTGTTTCATTAAGGTTTGCGATGCTGCTTCTTAAATTCTGTTTTGTCTTTTCATCAAGCACCTGATTGAGATTCTGCATCAGCTTGTCCGTATTATCAAGAAGCCTTTCCACCTTTTCTTTTATCGGTTTGATCTGGTCGGCAAGCTGGTCTGTAAGTCCTGCCTTGTTTGAAGCCCTTAGGTAATCCCCTTCTTCAATAAGAACGTTGTCGCTAAGGTTTGGTACAATGGCAATTTGTTTACCACCCAGGAACGGACTTGGTGAGTACAGCTCGGATACGCTTGATTTAGAAATCGGGAAGTCGCCTTTAATCTGAAGCTCAACTGTAAGTTTCCCTGTTTTTTTGTCAATCTCAAAAGCATTGACTTTTCCAACAACGAATCCATTTATGGTTACAGGAGCGGAAAGCGCAAGTCCTTCGATGTTATCGTACTGGACATAAACGTGTTTATAATCAGTAAATAAATCCCTTCCTTTTAAGAAATAGTAGCCCCAGATAAATAATAAAATGGAAGCAATAACTAATATGGCGGTTTTAATCTCTCTTGAAATTCTCAAAGCTTATATTTTTTAACAAAAATAGGATAAATAATTGGAATCACCTTTTGTTTAAAGCTTCCTGAATTGTAATTTTTTTGCCATCGCGGAAAGCAATCAGGTAAGCCGAATCAAAACCTTTCGCTTTGGCTTCTGCCAGATTTTGTCTGGCTTCGTCATAATCTGAAGTCTCACCATACATGTACTTGTATAAAGTGCCATTGTCGGTGGTGACCGAGATATTCTTCAGCCCTTTAAAATTAGACGGTATTGTTTCGAGTTTTTTACTGCTTGCAGAAATCTGTACCTTAAAAATCACGCTACCATTAGCCAAAGTTTTATCTTCTTTCGCTGCCGCGTTTGAGCCGGTATTGCCCTGCGAAGGCTTTACCTCGTCATCGGTCTTTTTCTCAGGCTCAACAATGCGTTGAGAAGGCTTAATTTCATTCTCATTTTCACCACTTCCGAAATAATCCTTCTTGTAGCTTACAATCGCATTCGCAATCGCCTGTGCAATTTCCATCTGTCCTTCCTCAGAGTCCAATGTCGCGCCTTCTTTGGGATTGGAAATAAACCCCATTTCGATTAACACCCTTGGCATATAGGCTTTGTGTAATACCATATAAGGAGCCTGTTTAACACCGCGGTTTTTCTTTTTTAAGTCGTCTGTAAAACGGTGCTGGATTTTACTGGCCAGCGCGATGCTGTTATCCTGGTTTTCTTCTACCATCAACGTAGTACCGAATATGGATTCCGGAGAATTCGGATCAAAACCCTTATAAGTTTCCTTATAGTCCTTTTCCATCACGATAACCTCGTTCTCTCTTTTGGCCACGGCGAGTGCGGAAGCATTTTTAGACATACCCATGACGTGGGTTTCCGTTCCATAAGCTGCAGTATTGGCATTGGCATTGCAGTGTATGGATATAAAAACGTTGGCGTCGGCCCGGTTTGCAATATTGGCCCGTTCCACCAAATCAATAAAAACATCTGTTTTCCTGGTATAATTAACTTCAATGGACGGCATCCCTTCCAGGATTTTCCCTACTTTGAGTGCCACTGCCAATGCGATGTTTTTTTCTACATGCCCGTGATATACTGCTCCAAAATCTTTTCCGCCATGGCCGGCATCCAGTGTTACCTTAAATTTCGGCCCTTTCTGCGCGGAAACAGTGAGTACCGTAAAACACATTAATATCAGTAAAAAAGGTTTGATTTTGTGGGAAAAATTCATATTTTGATTAAAAGTTAATTTTAGTGAAACGTTAGCTTATAATTTTTAAAACTGACTATTTTTGCAAAAAATAACTGTAAGTTTGACACCGGAAAAAGTAAGCCTAATTTTTACAAAAATAGTATATAAACATTTGCGGACAAACTTATTTCATATCGTTTTATCAGCAACTTTCTTAACATTGGCAACTGCTAAAACGTATGCTCAGGAACTTCCCAAGACCAAAGTGGAGTCGCCTGTTCAGCAATCTCCTGATTCTCTAGATCCTAACGCAATACAGGTGGTAAAATTGCCGACAAAGCCACAGGATTCTGTCAAAAAGCCTTTTCTTGAGAATATCGTCAAGCGTAAGGCCAAGGATTATGAGCGCATGAACATGAAGACCAAAATCGGCACGCTCTACAATGAGGCTGAACTGTATTATGAAGATATCGAGCTCAAGTCGGGAATCATCCAGTTCAACTACGAAAAAAACGAGATCTATGCCGGGCGGATAAAGGATTCCACCGGTGCTTTGGTACAAAGGCCCGTTTTTAAACAGGGAAGTAATGTTATCGAACCTGATTCAATCCGTGTCAATACAATAACCAAGAAAGCGAAAATTTGGAATTCACGAGGGAAGCAAATGGATTTCAGTTTCATTTCTCAAATCGCAAAAAAGGAAAATGATTCCGTTTATTTTCTTTATAAAACGAAGTTTACGACGGCAGCCGATATTGATAATCCTGAGTATTATATCTTAACGCAGCGGGCGAAATTTGTACCGAAAAAGAAAATTGTAGTAGGGTTTTCTAATCTCTGGATTGCTGATGTCCCTACTCCTATCGCGCTGCCTTTTGCGTTCTTCCCCATGACTGAAAAAGCGCAGTCGGGTGTAATTATCCCAACTTTTACCGATACAAACCAACAGGGGTATTCGCTGCAGAACGGTGGTTACTATTTTGCCTTAAGTGATAATTATGACCTGACTTTCCTGGGGGATTATTATACGAATGCCAGTTATGCCATGCGGTTTGAATCCTCTTATGCCAAAAGATACCGATACAGTGGCAATGTTAACTTAAGGTTTGAGCGGATTGTTACCGGCGAACGCGGATTGCCAAATTATGGTAACAGTCGTGAATACAATATTCAATGGAGTCACAGGCAGGATTCAAAATCGAACCCAAATTCAAAGTTTACCGCATCGGTGAACTTAGGGTCCAGTACATATTTCAGCAATTCCCTGAACCAAACGAATATCGGCGCCAGGCTTAATAACACGCTAAGCTCAACCGTTTCGTATTCAAGGACATTTAATACATTACCGCTGGTTAACATTGCGCTCGCAGCTACCCACAGTCAGAACACCGGAACAAAAGTGATTAACATGACCTTGCCGACATTTACGGGAAGCGTCGACAGGATTTTTCCATTTGCGCCGAAAGACGGTGTGAAAAAAGGCATTATAAAAAACATCAACCTCCAATACAACGTCATTGCGGAAAACCGTTTTACCACCGTAGATTCACTATTTTTCAAGCCTGAGATGTTTAAGAACGCGATGAACGGGATGAAACACAGCATTCCGATCAGCACCAATTTTAAAATTGCCAAGTATTTCAGCGTACCGATTTCCGTAAACTACAACGAGGTATGGTATCTGAAAACCATAAACAAGTACTTTGACCGGGAGGAAAATAAAGTGGTGACCGAAGATGAGAACGGTTTTGACGCCTTCAGGACTTATAATTTCTCCACCGGAATCGGTGCTACAGTATACGGGACGTTTGAATTTAGCGAAAAATCGAAAATCAGGGCCATCAGGCATGTGGTCAAGCCGACGATCAGTTATTCATATACCCCCAGTTTTGAAAGGTACTATGATTATTACGACACTGATCCTGCCGGAACCATCAGAAAGCAGTATACCCGCTTTGAAAAAGGAATATATGGCGCACCCGGACTCAGCTATTCCAACCTCGTCAGCTTCGCCCTTAACAACACGCTTGAGGCCAAAGTGGTTGATCGCGATACAACCAAAACCGAACTTAAGAAAATCATCCTGTTAAACAGTCTTAATTTTCAGACCTCCTATGACATGTCAGCTGATTCGCTGAAATGGTCTCCCCTGCGTGTGTCCGGCGGAACAAATCTTTTTAAGGAAAAGATGAACGTGAATTTCGGTGCAACACTGAACCCTTACGCAATCGACAATGCCGGAAAGGTGATCAATAAATTCAACATCGATAACGGTGGCAGTATTTTCAGGCTGACCAACGCTTTCATGAGCATTGGATACAGGATTGACAGCAAAGGTGGCGAAAAAACAACCGGAAATACCAATGACCAGGGGCAGCGAAACGGCGGGCGCGATGATGATTTATTTGGGCGAAGTACAGATCTAAGTGACCGAAGGCAAAGCCAGTTTGACGAGGATGAAACCCAGGATAAGGATACGCCTGCAGCATTTTATCATGCCGAACTTCCATGGGACCTGAATTTTGCTTATTCCCTGACCTACAACAATACGTCACGCCAAAACGAGATTGTCGGGAATTCACTGATGGTTTCCGGAAATATAGACCTCGCGCCGAAATGGAAAGTCGGTGTTTCCACGGGTTACGACTTTGTTCAGAAAGGAATTACTTTTACGCAATTGCGTTTTGAAAGGGATTTGTTAAGCTGGCGGATGGATTTCAGCTGGATACCAATCGGGGTGAACACTTCGTGGGGGTTCTTTATTGGAATCAAATCCGGATTGCTCAGCGATATTAAGTGGGAGAAAAGAAGGGTGCCGGATAGGGTGATTCGATAGATACAGCTTCGTTTTAGGCTTCTTTGATGCGTGTACCACTTATATGTTCAAGCATTTTTATCCATTAAGGCTAAGAAGTCTAAAGCCCGAAGGGCGTGTCTAAAGCGAAGCGTTTCTATAGCGAAGCGACTCAAAATTAAAACTATAAACTATGAAAAACATCATCATTACAGATCAGGCACCTGCGCCTATCGGACCATACAGTCAGGCCGTTGCGATTGGGGATTTACTTTTTACTTCAGGACAGATTGCGCTGAATCCGGCAACAATGGAGCTCGTCCTGGACAATATTGAAACAGAGACAAAACAGGTTATGGAGAACCTGAAGTCGGTTCTCGCTGCAAACAATATGACTTTTGAAAACGTTGTCAAAACAACCATCTTCATTATGGACATGGCTGATTTCGCCGACATCAATAAAATATATGGCGGCTATTTTAATGAAGATACCGCACCCGCGCGTGAAACCGTACAGGTCGCCGGATTGCCAAAGGGCGTGAATGTCGAGATTTCGATGATCGCTTCTAAATAGAAAAAAAGAATCAAGAATCGGGATTGTAATTGAAATCCTGACTCTTGATTCTTGATCCTTTTTCTCTTAAACCCTTCTACTTATTAAGAGCGTGGTATTGTATCAATCCATCAATCGGACGACGGAGTACGTTGCCGATTTTGAGTCCGTGTTTGTGTAATACCTGATCAAGTTCATCTTTCAGGTAGAATGCAATTGAGCCGATGAAATGTATCGGATATTTGCGGGCCTCATCATACTGCAGAATATAGTTCTCCACGAATTTTTCCATTTCCTCAAAAATGAATTTCCTGCAGAATTCGGTATCCTTGTGCTTAATCAGGAATTTTGCAAAAGTCGCGAGATAGGCGTTTGGGTTTGGCTCTTTATACAGGTGGTGCTTTACCGTATCCGGTTCTACGTCGTATTCCTCCCTAAATTCTGTGGCAAGGTCTTTTGGCATTTTATTGAAATAGTAACCGCGTAACAAATGGCGTCCGAAACGGTTTCCGGAGCAGTCATCCATGGCGATGTACCCCAAAGACTGCACCTTCTGATGAAGCACCACACCATCAAAATAACTGCAGTTTGATCCGGTCCCGAGGATACAGACTACGGCTTTTTCGTTTTTCGGAGTTGTCGCATAAACTGCTGCGTAGGTATCTTCATGTACAGATATCACGGCATTTGGAAAATACTCCTTAAAGACTTCGGCAAGGAAGTTTTTCATCCGGTCGGTACCACAGCCCGCGCCGTAAAAATAGAGGTGCGATACATTACTGCGGTTGTGGGAAATATCGAATTTGTCTTCAAGCCTTGTTATGACTTCCTCCTTTGATAACACCTCGGGATTCAGTCCGAGGGTTTGTGTGGTAAACAATACCTTTCCGGTTTCGTCAATCGAAATCCAGTCGGCTTTTGTGGATCCACTGTCTACTAATAATTTCATAGTTTGGTCGTTAGTTTGTTTTTGTCTGCCGCCGATGTTAAGGTGGTTAGTCCTTTGGTCGTGATGCGCCTGGCCCCGATTCCTCCGGCAGTCGCTGCGCTCGTGTGAACCGGTATCCTTGCCGGAGCCTGCATAG
>CALRKC020000089.1:0-8032 GCA_943367895.1 Erythrobacter sanguineus
TAACTGATTGTGGAAATCTCGCCGAAGTTATAATCAATGCTCAATCCCACATTCCATTTTGATGTGAGCTTGTATGCCGCTCCAATAAACCCTTTGTTCAATCCACCTTTCCCTTCAAACCTGCTGCTGTTTTCCGTCTCCGTTTCAGCCAGCGACTGGGTGCGATAACCTACAGAAGAATAGGGCAGCAAACCGGCTGTAATCGACACCTTGCCAATGGGAATGGCCAGAGCGACGTAATCTATCGCGGTTCTTGATGCCTTGCTTTCCTGCGCATTTGTGACGAGATTGTTACGGCTGTTTGTACCGCCGATGGTAAAAGTAGTCAGTCTTAGTCCTGCAATAGCGGCAGGATTCTGGAGATTCAAATGGATACTGTCTGAAAATACGGCAACGCCTCCCATAAAACGGTTTTCGGCCGCACCTTTAAAAGTCACATCGCCAATGCCGTAAAAAGAATAAGGGGAAGAAGTTCCTGATTGGGCAGTGATTGCAAGGGAAAAAAGCAATACGATGCTTACTAAAAATTTTTTAATCATTTTTGATCTGTGTATTGAAATATGTGGTTCAGACTTTCCAGCAGAAAATTTGAATTGGCAAATATGGTATTTTTTAATTGCTTAGCCAAAAAATCTGCGTCGCCGCCCGTTAAAATTATTGTAAATTTTGGGTATTGTGCCTGATACTGACTTATAAAGCCGTCGATTTCGTGTACCACACCATTTACTACTCCGGAATGAATGGATTTGTCCGTTGATTTTCCGATGAAATCTTCAGGCATCTGTCTTTTCAGTAAGGGCAGTTTCGCAGTATACTGATGCAATGCCTCATAGCGCAGCCTTATTCCGGGTGAGATCGCGCCGCCCTGATATTGATCATGCTCATCAACAAAATCATAGGTAATGCAGGTCCCTGCATCTATGACAAGCCTGTTTTGCGCGGGGAAATTCAATACTGCCCCTGCCGCGAGTACCATACGGTCTATACCGAGTGTCAGCGGTGTTTCATAGGTATTGGCAAACGGAAATGAAGACTGATGGGAAATCAGCGTCACTTTTGCGCGATTTTCGAACAACAGGAAGTCTTCCAGGGGTATATTCCGAACCGATGCCACGACGATATCGGTGATTTGCCGGTGATTTTCCAAAATTTTTGAGATCCCGGAGTTAAAATCGGCCAACGGAAAAACAAAGGCCTCAATTAATGTACCCACCTCAAAGACAGCGCCTTTAATTCTGGTATTTCCCGCATCAATGGTTAAAATCATAACAGCCCTTTTGAGGAGGCGAAGTTACGAATTGATTTTTTTTAATATTTGTTTTGGATAAATTAAAAATCGTTCTATATTTGCCCCCGCTAACGCAAGGTACCTTAGCTCAGATGGTAGAGCAATGGACTGAAAATCCATGTGTCCCTGGTTCGATCCCTGGAGGTACCACTTAAACCCTGACATTCGTCGGGGTTTTTTGTTTTATTTCAGCATTCGTTGTTCAACGTTGTTTAAGTTTGAATAATGACTAACGAAGCTTGAATGTTTAATGCCCAATGGAAACGTCGCTGTCCCGCCGTGTTGGTTTTCATGTACTGCATCTAAGGACTTTGCACTGATTCTCAAACTTTAACAAAATGTACGCCTTTTGTGTACTGGAGTGACGTATTTATTTCGTAGGGACAAGCATTGTCCCCTTCCCTAAAGGTAAAATACAAATTCCCCGTGACATGATCTTACGGAAAATGCACACCAATTGTTAAATGTGGCGTCTTGTTAAATGTGGCGTCGGCGTTCCTGTCGCACTTTTTGATCGACTACAAATCGCGTCCACTTTACTGATGAATACAGCATTGGTTTTGTGTTTGTTCCTTTCAATTTTCAGATGTGCTGCTCATGAGTCAACTTTATCCGCTTAACCTGACTATCAATTATAAAATATCGCATCCACATTACTGCTGAATAAAGCATTGGTGTTGTGTTTGTTCCTTCCAATTTTCAGATGCGCTGCTTATGAGTCAACTTTATCCGCTTATCCTGACTATCGATTATAAAATATCGCTCCACTTTACTGATGAATACAGCATTGGTTTTGTGTTTGTTCCTTTAAATGTCACGCTTCGAATGTGGAATCAGGCACAACCGGCGTCCCAAAGCTGAATTTCGACTGTTTACGTTACAGCGAATCTGTTCAGACTCATTCGGCCGCAATCCTGGCTCCTGCAATCCTGCATGGGGTCTGATACTCAGTATCCGGCTTCCCGCAAACCTGCAGGAACCTAAAAACGCAGTATCCGGCTTCCTGCAAACCGTTTTGGGTCCGGATACCGGGTATCCGGGCCGCTGCAGAACGGCATGGGCTTAAATACTGCGTTTCTGGCAACAGCGGCCTGAAAACGCAATTTCCGGGTTGCTGCAGCCTCTTTTTTTACATTATTCATAAAATCCTGCACCCGGCAATTTTGGACACAAACTAATTCATAGTATTGCTGCCGATCTCCCGAACTTCCGATCTTATGATGTTCAACAATACTTAATCCAAAAAACTTCCGTTATTATTCCGGACGGATAGCCCGAAAAATTAAAATTTAATTATTTTTGTCAGGAGCCGTTTTTCAGGCTTTAATAAATATCACTTAAAACAATCTTTTTATGATGTTCCTTAATTTCCTGCTTCAGGATAGTCCAGTAACCGACTCGATCGCGAATACAGCAGTTGATGCAGCAGGTGCTACTGTTGCAGTAACAGAAAAAGTATCTTACCTCGACTTTGTCCTGAAAGGCGGAATCATGATTTACCCAATCATCCTGCTGTTGTTTTTCTGTATTTATGTAATCATTGAGCGCTACCTTTCGATTAAGAAACAGACCAAAGAGGATGTCATGATGATCAATGACATTCGCATGAACCTCAAAGTGGGCAAGATTGACAATGCGCTGATGGTGTGTACCCGAACTCCTTCGGCATCAGGGAACATATTAAGAAGCGGCATCGCGATTATCGGGCGTCCCATCAGCGAAATCGAATCGGTAATGGACAAGACCGCCGAGGTTGAGATTGCGCAGATGGAAAAAGGGCTTGGTTACCTGGGTCTCATTTCCGGTATTGCGCCGATCCTTGGGTTTATCGGTACGATTTCAGGGGTCATTAAAATTTTCCACACCATTTCAGTGACCGGAAACCTGAATATCCAGACCATTTCGGGCGGACTTTATGAAAAGATGATCAGTTCCGGTGCGGGTCTTGTTGTAGGGGTCATTGCGTATGCCGGTTACCATTTGTTTAATATGATGATTGACAATTATATGCTGAAAGTACAAAAGCAGACACTCGAGATCATCAATATAATACACGAGCCGCAAAATGGGAATTAAGAGAAAAAGACGTTTTCATCCGGAAATACCGACGTCCTCTATGAGTGACATCATGTTTTTCCTGTTCCTGTTTTTCCTGATCATTTCGACGCTGGCCAACCCAAATGTCATTAAACTGACACTGCCAAAGGCGAAATCAAACGAAACCACGAACAAGGATCACATTACGCTTTCCGTAACTGAAGACAAGCAGTATTTTTTAAACCAGGAATCAGTGCCGTTTGAAGAACTTGAAACGGCCCTGGCGCAAAAAACCACTTCCGCCAACGACAAAACGGTCGTAGTACGCGTGCCCGCCGACAATAAGGTACAGGATTTGGTAGACATTATGCAGATTGGGGTGAAACTCAAATTGAATTTTGTGATCGCAACAGCGAAGTAGCTTTTACTTTCATAATATAAATTATAACGGGGCTTTGTCTCCGGTTTTTTATTTTTATTTTTTACCGCGAAGTGTGCAAAGCTTTGAAACCAATCTGTAGCAGCCTTTGCGAAAAACCTCCCTCCCATTGCGGTAAAACAAACACAGAATTTTGTAAGAACCAACATAAAAAACCATAAGACATGCACTGCTTAAAGTCTGTACTTTAGCCAAATGCATATACTTAAAAAAATCCTGATTGGCCTGGGTATCCTTGCCGTGCTGTTGCTGTTGCTGAATAAGGGCGTGAACATCTGGGTCAACAAAAAACTGCCCGAACTGCTGTCAGAAAAGAATAAGACGCCGTATAACGTCAGTTATGACAGTCTGAAAATTGATGTCTGGGACGGTAATATATCAATCAAGGGCATCCGGCTTACGCCAAAAAAGGCACTGAAAGACAGCGTGAACAAAGCGGGTATTTATGCCCGGATCGAATCAGTCGAAGTAAAGGACTTCAGCAGTATGGCAGTGCTCTTCAGCAATAAGATCAGGGCGCGGAGCATCACGATAAACAAACCGCAGATTGTCTTATACAAAAAAACCGATAATGCCCTTAACAACAGCAAAAGTATCGGCTCGGAAGTGGTAAAACCTTTTGAATCCATCGTCACCGTTTCGAACCTGTACCTGAATCATGGCGACGTCAGGATTGTTTACGTCAAAAACAACAAACCGGTACTGAATGCCGCCAACATCAATATGAAACTCGAGGGCATTACCGTAAACGACGATATCCTGAAGCGGACCATCCCATTTGGATACAAGACCTATTCTTTCAGCTGTGACAGTTTGTATTTTAAAAACAGCGCCGTATACCATATCAGGGCAAAAAACATCAGGACGGAAACAAACGGCCTTAGTTTAGAGGATTTCGAAATGATTCCGGAAATGACGCGCAGGCAATTCGTTCAATCGATACCAACCGAAAAAGACCTTTATACCCTGAAGGCCGCCTCGCTCGACATCCGCAGGATGGATTGGGGCTTTAAGGACGAAAAATTGTATTTCAGTGCCGACGCGCTGGTGCTCGATAAAGTCAATGCCAATATTTACCGCAGCAAGGAACCGGCTGATGATCTTACGAAGAAAAAATTATACAACCGTATGCTGCGTGACGTAAAATTCCCGTTGCGCATCGACACCCTGAAACTCACGGATTCGGATATCGTTTATGAGGAAGAAATGAGTTTTGACAAGGGTCCGGGGAAGATCAGTTTTAACGACTTCAACCTGACGGCACTGAACCTGAAAAGTGCCAAAGGCCATGATAAGATGGCTGATGTAAACATTAATATCAACTGCCGTTTTATGAACGCCTCGCCAATGAAGATTGACTGGAAGTTTAATGTACTCGACCGGAGCGACCGTTTCAATATTAAAGGCAGCATCCTGAATTTCAACACCCGGAACCTGGTGTCGTTCACAAAAAACTACAGCAATATGAAGCAGGAAGGCATTTTTGATGAAGTGTACTTTAACATCAACGGAAATGACGTGGATTCGAAAGGTGATTTTGCGTTGAAATACCACGACCTGAAAGTTTCGCTGTATAAAAAGAAAGATCCTAAAAAGAAAAATAAACTCAAGTCGGCCGTCGCCAATCTCCTGATAAAGAATGACTCGGACGATAAAACCAAAAATGTCGAAGTGTCGATAAAAAGGACGCCTGAAAAGTCATTCTACAATTTCTTCTGGCGCAATATTGAGGAAGGACTGAAGAAGGTCCTGATTTAATCACGAATTATCTCAGGCGTAATTCATAATTTATAATTCTTAATTAAAACTCATTTCTTCCTGATTGTGTCCGATTTCGTCTCATTCACCTTCTCCCCGCTTTTGCCTTCAAGGTCTTCTTTGAGTGCCTTGTTGGGCACGATCATCTGCCCGTTGTATTCGGTCGACTCGGTCTCTTCGGTGCTTTTGCTGAAGATCCTGATCTTCGGATTGTCCTGTGTGCCCGTGATAGTAAACGGGATACCAATAATCCCGAATGGCGGCAGTCCGAGGCGCATCCGGAGGTTCAGCTGCCCGTCGAAATTTGTTTTGCCCTCAAACCGGAGTCGGAATAATGCAATGCCCATCTGGGTACGGTTTACGTAAATTACGTTGTCTTTTATAGAAGTCTTAATGTCCACGCGCGTCAGGTCGGGATCATTTATACCGTCAGAACCCGTCTTGCTGCTGATGATACTGAACATCTTCAGTCCGCTGACTTTCACTTTACTTATCGAGATTGTCCCTTCTCCGAGCAGGGAGGGATATACAGGTGACATGTTGCCATCCAACGCCCCGTTGAGCCTGTAATCGATCGAAATAATGCCTTCCGCCTTTTCGGCAGCGGTGACCAGGTTCCGGAACAGTTCGATTTCCTTATATGCCCTTTGCACATCAAAATTCCGCGCTCTGAGGCGAATATCGAAACCAGCCTTTACCGGACTCACATCATCATATATCGCATCCACATTCACCTTACAGCCAATCAGTTCAAACGCGGTCTGTTTCAGGCTTAGTCTCCCTTTTGAGATGCCCACGGTACCTTTCAATCCGTCGAGCGACAGTTTGTCGTAAGTCACTTTTCTGGCGTTGGCTGTCAGTGAAACGTCCAGGTTGGTGGGCAATAACACCACGCCTGACAGGGTTGGATTTTTCGCTTCCGCAGATTGTACTCCGGCAGCTGTCTGGCTTTTTTCGGCCGGCTTGAGCGCCATAAACTCATTCACGTTAACATAATCCGAGCTGACATTAAAATTGCCGTGGAGTGTCGCATTCCGCTCAAAAAAATAATTGGTGACGTTGTTTAAGTGTCCGTTGATATTGAAATCAGACTGCCCGTAACTGGCAACGAACCTGTCGAAATTCATTTTTTCGCGCGCGAAGGTAAAGTTCCCTTCCCTGATCAGGAATGGTTTCGGGAACTGATCGGAAGTAGTCTTTATATCGCGAATGACCAATGTACCGCGGTTGTCCAGCTTCCCATATTGTCCGGTCGCGGCATAGCTTTGCTTTCCTTTCAGCTGTAAATCGGCTTTTATAAATCCGGTAACGTCGAGTCCCTGTTGCGAAAAAACTTTATAAATCCTGCCTACGTCTATTGTTCCTTTTGCCTTCACGTTATAGTCAACGTCGTCCAGATTCCGGAAATCCGCCTCAACGCCGAATGGCTTTCCTTCAAAAACGAACGAAACCGGCTTTATCGAAATTGCAGTACTTTGGTATTTGCCGTCGGTATTCAGGGCATTCAAATCCAGATTAATGTCTGTTATTGCATTTGGATAATAAGCAGTCTTCAGGAAGCCATTCCGCAACAGCACTTTCCCCTTGGTTATCGGGAACGTTTTTTGATCAGCATCATAAATCCCATTTGAAACGACATCGGCATCGAGCCTGCCCTTCACATCGATTGCAGACAATCCCAGCGCCTGGTCGAGCTTTTCCAGGTCCATCCCGGCTTTTACCGAAGCTTTTATGCGGGGTTTGCTGAGCCCTTTCACATCGACATACGCCCTTACAAAATCCCGGCCAAGCCTGAAGGTCAGTGAATCCAGCCTGACATTCAGCCGGTCCGTATCCATAGAAGGCAATACGGCAAGGAAGTTCATTTTGATATCGGATGCCGGAAACGGCGCTTTGTTGTATTGGATATACCCTTCATTAATCCTGACGCCGAACGATAAGGTTGGATTTTGATTTTTTTCAGCATTGTACCGCCCTTTAAAAGCGAGCCTCAGGTCGATTTTACCTTTGACATCAGTCTTATCGAGCCAGGTAACATACTCGGGAGGCAGTGCGGTAAATAAATCCCGCAGGTTGCTGTTAATCGATGTGGCAGCAAAATCGACGGTGTAGCCCGATTTTAAGATATTCAGGTTGCCCTTGAATTTGACCGGTAACTTATTCACCACCAAATCGTTCTTCTGAAAAGAGAATGCCAACGAATTGGTATTGATACTGGTAATCAAATCGGCGGTGAGTTTTTTATGAAGCAGGTACGATTTATTGGCATACGTGAAATCGATTGAATCAATTGCAACTTCAGACTGCAGGTCAAAAACCGATTGGCTCAAATCGCCCTTCCCAAGGTAGTTAAATCCTTTGGCCTCGACGAGCATGTTGAGTGACTTGTCTTCATACCGCAGGCGGCAGTTGCTGATGTCAATCTTTTCGAGCCTTACCGAAGTATTGGAAATCGTATCGGGTGCTTTCGCAGCGTCACTAATGTATACATTGTAATTCGCCTGCCCTTT
>CALRKC020000090.1:0-8022 GCA_943367895.1 Erythrobacter sanguineus
CTGCTCCATCATTTGCTGCCTTTTCTGTTTCGCGTCATTATCGCCTGCAGGCGGTAAGCTGCTGCCCGGAGTGGGAGGCGTTGCTTTCTGAGGCGTTTGTGGCTGTAGCTGCTTTTCAGCATCCTTGTTTTTGTCCGGGGCCGGGTTTGGGGCAGGCGATTTAGGAAGTGCCGGCGCGGGCCTTAAATAGTCCTCCAGGTTTTTCTTGATCTGGACGATCTTATAATTTTCGTTGGAAATTACGATCGCCTGCAACGCAATCTTATAGTCTTTGTAATCTTTAAGAATGGTGGCAATATCATTGGCTTTTTGTTCGGACGGAATGCCATGAATTACAATAAAATTCTCTGTCATCGTATAAACATCCTGAGACAGGGAAAGTTTTTCAACGGTACGCTCCGATGTGAATTTTTTCAGCTTGTCTTCAACCGCCTTTGTTGCAGGGGTTTCCACATTACTGATTTTATAGATGATTTTCCAGCTCAGAGGCTCTACTGCATCAAACTGCAGCTGCTCCAGTGCCGGGATGTCTTTTGAAATCATGGCTTCCGCCTGTTTGCCTTCTTCAACATTCGGGTAATTCAGCGCTACATAATTGAGCGCCTTCTTATATTCGGCCAAACCTTTTAGCTTGCCAATGACCTGCGCCTTAAGCAATTCCATCTTGGGTACAATCTCCTCTCCTGTAAATTGCTCCGTAGCTTTTTCCAATGCTGCCAAAGTCGGTATAAACTGCCCGTCTTCGTAAGCTTTGTACAGGTTTTTATAGGCCAGCTCGGGCGACATGCTCTCACTGTTCGGGTCTGTTGCACCATTCTGAAGGATCTGTGCATATCTTGATCCGGGGTACTGGCTGATGATCTTGCTTTTCATCAACTCGGCTTTTGGTTTGTCTATGATCTCGTAAATCTTATACAGATTGTACATCGATGGCAATACCAGCCTTTCTTCCGGCTTATTGAGAAGCAGTTGTTCGAGCTTCGAGGCTGCCAGTTGGTATTCCTTGAATTTTTCCTTGTAAATCACACCAAGCTGGTAATAGGCAAAATTGCGCTCTTTCGCGAGGCTGTCCAATAATTTCTTGTCTTCGGGAAGCTGTTTCAGGTAAAATTCAGGCGTATATCTTTCTTCGATCTTGTCTTTTTTAGTTGCTCCCGAAATACTGTCCTTGTCACTTGCGGCATCATTCTTCCTGTCGGCATCGGAATCTTTTGAAGCAGACACCCGCCAATTGTCTTTCAGTCCGCGATTACCCCACTTTTTCTTGAATTCCAGTTTTCCATAGGCAACTGTGGAAGGATTGTAAAAATAAAACGCATCATTTTTCCCTTTTGTTGCAGCAGGAGTGGAAGAAACGTTCTTAATATTCGTCACAGGCGTTCCAGACGACTTTTCTCCTGTCACTGACTTTCCTGAATTTCCGGAACCCGGAGCATTTGGCAATCCCGGTCCTGTCCTTGATCCGGCTACAGGTTCAATCCTGTCATCGTCGCTGTTTGCGTTGCGGGCCAGCCTTTCCAGTTTTTCCTGTGCTGCCTTTTCCGCCGCTGCTTTTTCCGCATCGGATTTCTTCAACCTGACGATGTAATCTTCGTAAAAACTTTTGCGGTCCGCCGGAGACAGTGATACAACATTAAGGATGCTGTCATTATGCTGTGCGATGCCCTCATACTTGATGACATCGGCAAGATTCTCCCTTTTGTTTTTAATATAACGGTACTCTCGTGTCTTCGGTGTAAGCCTTGTCAGGGTACTGTCATAATACTGCCCGGCAGACTGGTATTTGGCATTGTCAAAATAAATCTTCGCCAGATTCCTGTAATTTGAGGCCATCAGATATTGGTCCGGTGACTTGGTTCGCAGTGATTTATTGTAATACTTGATGGCCTGTTTCTTATTCGCCTTTTTATCATAAAACAAAGCCATCTGGTGGTTCAGTACATCCAGAAAAGGCCTGTTCTCACGGTCTTCCATGAGCTCTTTGTACTTTTTCAGGAACGTAATCGTATCCCCTTTTTCAAAATCAAACTGCGCTGCCTGTCGCGCGTGTGCCTGAATGATATAGCGTCGTGGCGATTTGCGCTTCATGTCTATCACCGACTGGAATGTGGCATATGCGCTGTCCTTTTCACCGGCTTCCTCATACAACTGCCCAAGAATAAAACGATATCTCGCTTTTTCCTCATTTGATTCCGTCAGCTCCGTAGCTTCCTTCAGCCTGAAACGGGCGCTGTCCCGCTCTTCCAGATTCATGAAAGCCTGCGCCAGCGTGGCATTGGCATCAGCATAAATCTGTTTTTTGAGTTTTGCCTTAAGTTTAATATCAATAAGCAGTTTTCTAAGGTTCTTTGCCGCCAAAGCGTCATTGTCCATTCGCATATTGGTGCGCTCCCGCCAGATCTTTGCCTCATAAATCTTATCGCTTTCCGGATATTTGTACAGGATGTAATTGAAGGCTTCCAAAGCGGGTACAAAACGATTGTCATAATAACGTGCCTTCCCCAACAGCAGGTGCGCTTCATCCATCTGCGGATTTTTCTCCTTGCCGTCAATATTCATGGATCGCTTCTGGATGGCCTTTGTCGCTTTTTCTTCCGCGCGTGCGAAATTGGCGTTCTTGGTCTGTCCCGGAAGGATATTTTCGGTGGTTATCTGCATGCGCTCTACGGGCAGGATTTCCCAGAAATTGTCGCTGTAAGTCAGCTTTACTTCCTCAATTCCCTTATCCAGCGCAAGATTCCCATTATACATTACGTTGTACTTTGTATTCAGGGCCTGCCAATTCCTGTTGACCCATTTGTCCTTTTTAGTAGAACAGGCAATCAGCAGAGTCAGGAAAAACAGTGAAAATATATATCGTAAGTGGTTATTCTTCAATTTCAAAACGTTTTTAGGCATAACTTCCAAAAGCTATTTTTAGTATACAACCGGTAAAAATACGTTTCTTTTTGATATGAGGAAAAATTTGGGCGGTTTTTAATATCCGTACGGGTTTTTGGTAAACTTAGCTATTTTGGCACCCCTAACGGCCGGGCTGTACGCTGTATTCCCGTTTAACAAAAACTACGGCTGAAAGCCTTGTTTTTCTAAATCGGGAGATGCCGCTTCCATCCCTGGTGCAATTGGGTTAAAAATAAAAAAGCCCCTCAGATAAGGGGCGGTAAGAATCTATATCGCAAAAAACGCCTCGAGTTCCTTCAGCGTTTCCTCTGATGTGACGATGTCTTTGACGACTTCTCCTTTGTTGAGTACCACAATCCTGTCTGAAACCTCAACGGTATGCATCAGGTCATGGCTCGAGACGAGGATCGTAACGCTTGGATCATCGGCAAGTTCCTTGATGATTTTCTTAAGACGGAACTGCGTTGTAGGATCAAGATTCGCAAAGGGCTCATCCAAAATAATAACATCCGGGTTGCCTATCAATGTCGCGATAATCCCGACTTTCTTCTGGTTCCCTTTCGAAAAATCCCTAATGTATTTCTTACTTTTCAGGATTTCACCATTGAAGAATTCCTCATGTTTTGCGAGTAATGCATCCACATCGGCCTTATTCTGCCCTCGTAATTCACCGATAAAATAAAAATACTCTTCCGGAGTCAGGTAGCCAATCAGGAAGCTTTCGTCCAGAAACGAAGCAGTAAATGTTTTCCATTTCTCGCTGGTGTTGATTTGTATACCATTGCTGTTGATGTGGCCGGTAGATGGCTCGATAAGGTCGAGTAACAAGCTGAAAAATGTCGTTTTCCCGGCACCGTTGTTGCCTACGAGGCCAAAGCTCTCGCCCTGCTTTATGGTAAGGTTTTCGATCTTCAGCACGCGCTGGCCGTTGTATGATTTGGAAAGGTCAGTAACTTGTATCATGATTCTTTATTTGTATTGTTAATTTTTCTGTTTGTAAGCGTCAATTGTAGCGTATTTTTCTGTCATATAAACCTTCTCAATCAGCGCAAAAACCCGGTCCCGGAAAATGAATCCAAGCACGCCTGCCGCCGCCACAAGTATCAGGCCTGTATTTTGGCTGTGAAGTGTTCCCAGTCCATATAAAATCATCGGTAAGACGAGTTTGGGAACAGAAATCAGCATCGTCTTCATATTAAACGCCTTTTTGTCTCCAAAGGCACCCCGGCTGGACGTTAAATCAACCGGTGTTTTGGTGTAAGCTCCGCCTAAAAGCACCAGATGCGAATTGAATCCGATATTGTATACCGCACCTACAATAATCATCAGGTAGATGTGCCATCCAAAATAAATGTAAAACGATGCGGCAATAGTAGAAACAGCGGTCGCGATTACGATCAGCCACCATTTTGCGTACAGATACCCTTTGTATGGGATATTCTGTGTCATCATCAACGGGTAATAAGAACTGTCCCAACTGGGTACAAACTGCCCGAAAGTAAACAGGAATCCGCCGGTGACAAAAATACCGCCAAACATCTGCATCACAGGGCTACTGTAGGCTTCAATCATACCCGTGAAAAAAAACAAGCCGTAGAACAGGAACATTACGCTCATTATTACTGTGGTCTTGGAACGTTTGTTGCGCTTGATCAGCCTGATGTCGTTCTTCAGGAAGGTTCCTATATTACCGAACTGGTTCAGCCAGTTCAACTCCTCTGTCTTTGCCACCTTATGTTTGGCTGCCAATCCAGCGTCCAGATACAGGTTGCTCATCAGGTATTTGTGGGTAACAATGTATAACGCTGCCATTCCCGCCAATGGTAATGCAAACATCCACTTGGAGCTGTACAGTCCGTCAAAGAATACCGAGGTATAGGCGGTAACATCAAATAAATCATAATACTGTGAAGCGCCGAGGGCAGCAACCAATGCCAGGAAAATAATAAAAAGGTTGTCTTTATTATTCAATAAGATGTTCAGGAAATTATTGCAGTAAAACAGGCATATGAGCGAGAAATGCCAAAGCAGGACGCCCGTTGGGTCATAACCTTCCTTCAGAAGCACCACGGTAAAAGGCACAAAAAGGAATGCGTGGAGAATATTAAAAAAGGACAGCATCGTTTTCCCGATGGAAAAATTCACGATCACCGGCCTTTTAATTGGCAGGACGAGCATTGGCCGGATATTCATCACCGGGATTTTTTGCAGTAAAAGCCTGATAATTAAGTCGAAAATAAAATAGTAAACAAATACCTTATTTATCGTTTTCAGCGGGTCTAAGCCCATGTCGCGGAGGGCATAAAATCCGCCAATCCCGGCCCCCAGAAATATTATGATCATGTAAAGAACCATAAATCCCATGAAGATTTTCAGCGCCAGGTTGGTTGCAAACGAAGCCGATCGGGTGAATGACTTCCATTCGAGGTAAAGAAATTTTCTAATCATGAAGTTTGGTTTTTGGTTATGTTGAGTAAGTTGCGAAAAAACAAAAATGTTACACGTTTAGTTCATATCCGGGGTAAGTTTCCCGCAGGTATGCTTCCGCCTTTGATGGAATTACGGCGCGAATGACGTATGTAAACAACACATAGAGAACCATCAAAACGCTTAAAACTCCTGACAACAAAGCGTTGTCTGCCGTACTTTCGCTGTTCCAGACACTACTGATAAATTGAACCGGAATGACAAAAAAAGTGGCCGCGTTGCCATACCCATGGATCATTTCATTCAAAAGCAATTTCTGATGGGTTTGCTGCTTTTTGCTATTCCTGCGCATGTCCCTGATGGAAAGGAAAATGTTCAATAAAATCACAAATAAAAAAACAACAACATAAATTTCATCACTGGTACTGATGTTCATCAATCCATAAAAACACAGGTATAATGACGCAAGAATGACAATGAGTTTTGGCGAAGACACAATGTTCAATGCTTCCTTCCAGACAATTTTATGGTATCTTTTTGCCAAGGCCTTTTGCCGGCTTTCCACCACATCCATAAACCCGAAAATCCCAAATTTCTTAAACTCGGCCTGTAAAGCCCTGTCGAAACTAATATTTGGGTCTTCATTCATCTTCTCCTCAATCGCATTGGCGAGATGATCGACAAGTTCCGCCTGTACGTCATAATATTCAACATAATGCCGGCGGGTAAATTCAAATAATTCCCTGATTTGATCTTCGTTAAGTTTCATTTTATTATGGCTGTGTAAAGTCTTTTAATATAAAACTGTCTAAAATTATGCATTGTATAAAAAATGTGTCCGATGCTGATGTAGCAACACAAGGCAATACATACCGCAGTCACTTCTCCCGAAAACCACATCAGCGATATCGAAATCTGGTACAGTACTCCTATTACAAATCCGCTCTTTTCTAGGTAGTAAAATCGTTTTCGCGTAAGGATATAAACTGTTATTTGTGGAATCAGTACGATCAGCAGCCAGATGAACGGCAGGATTAAAAAGTCGCGTTCATCGTAAAAAGCCTCAACATCGTTAGGAACGACAATTGTAAACAGAAAGAAAATCAGGAACGCGAAACAAATCATCCATGGTCTCGTAAGAAAACTGGCGTAATTCTTCAAGAGTGCTAACGAAGGTCCGCTACTGCGCACATTCATCTTCATGAGCTCCCTCTTGTTCTTGGCCATGTAGTCTTTAAAAACCACCCCGAATTCCCAGCCGTTCTCAGCCATTTCCCTTTCAACGGCGGTGGCAATATGGTCTGTCATTTCTGAACGGATATCGGCATACATTACCTTGGAGTGTTTCAGGTAATTATCAATAAATAGAATATCTTCAGTCTTCAGCATCATTAAAACTCAGGGTTGGGTTTAATTAAAATCTGCATGTTCCGGATAAAGTCCTCCAATTCCTCCAAAAGATTTTTCGTCTCGGTAATGCCTTTTGAGGTAAGCCTGTAATATTTCCTGGGCCGGTTGTCTACTTTTTCAAACTCGACTTCAAGCAATCCTTCCGCCTCAAGTTTATGAAGCGCGGGATACAAGGCGCCTTCGGTAATGTTGAGCTCGCCTTCTGTAATCGCTTTGACTTTCTGGGTGATTTCATACCCATACATCCTGCCGTTTTCCTGTAACAACCGCATGATGATCGTGGTAAGACTTCCTTTATACAATTGTGAATTCTTCATTAAGCCGTATTTCGAAAAACAAATATACATAAGATTTCTATACATAAGAATTTTAGGTGTTATAAAATTCGGATTGGGCTTTCAGGACGCTTCGGGGTTTAGTATCTTTGCAAAAAAACAAGTTTACATGTCCTCATTTTATAAATTACAGATAAAAGAAGTTAAAAGGGAAACTGAAAATGCGGTTTCCGTACTTTTTAATGTTCCTGAAGAACTAAAGCCGAACTATCAATTCACTGCCGGTCAGTACATCAACCTTAAACTGACGCTTGACGGAAATGAGATTAGGCGCGCTTATTCCCTTTGTTCTTCGCCGGACAGTGGTGAGTTGCGTATCGCTGTAAAATCTGTAAAAAACGGCACCTTCTCCCCTTTCGCCAACACCACGCTAAAAGCGGGCGATATTCTCGAAGTAGGCACGCCGGAGGGAAAATTTACGTTTGAGCCGCAACCGGGAAGACAGAAAAACTACGCGGCGTTCGCTGCCGGAAGCGGTATTACGCCGGTGATGGGTATCCTGAAATCGGTTTTGAACAATGAAACCGAAAGTACTTTTGTTTTGGTTTACGGCAATAAGACACCTGCTGAAACCATTTTTCACCAGGAATTACACGATTTACAATTGCAATATGTTGGCCGATTAATGGTGCATTATGTGTACAGCCAGGCAAAAGTAGAGCAGGAACTTTTCGGGAGGATTGAAAAATCGACCGTGAATTTCATCCTGAACAACAAATACAAAAACCTGAGCTTCGACAAGTTTTACCTTTGCGGCCCGGAGGAAATGATCAATTTGGTCTCGAATGTGCTGAAGGAACACAACATTCCTGAAAAAGATATAAAGTTCGAACTTTTCGCGACGGCGTTGACAAAAGACAGCGTCAACAATTCGCTGGAAGGCCATACGAAAATCACCGTTTTGGTGGATGACGAGGAAACGACTTTTGAAATGTCCAAAAAGCAGACC
>CALRKC020000091.1:0-7964 GCA_943367895.1 Erythrobacter sanguineus
TGGGCTCCTTTACCACCGTAAGTGTCTACGATAATTTTGCGTCCTGTTAAGCCTGTATCACCATGTGGCCCGCCGATTACAAATTTCCCGGTCGGATTGATATGGTATTCAATCTTGTCATTGAAGAGGTGCGCATATTGAGGATATTTTGCAATAATCCGTGGGATAAGGATCTCTACGATATCTTTTTTAATTTTTGAAAGCATTGCGGCTTCTTCATCAAAATCGTCATGTTGGGTTGAGATAACAATGGCATCGATACGCGACGGTTTGTTGTTGTCATCATACTCAAGCGTTACCTGTGATTTTGCGTCAGGACGTAAGTAAGTGATTTCGGTGTTTTCACGACGCATTTCAGCAAGTTCCTGAAGCAGCTTATGAGACAGATCCAAAGCCAAAGGCATGTAGTCCGCAGTTTCATTCGTGGCATATCCGAACATCATCCCCTGGTCACCGGCGCCTTGTTCTTCTTTGTTGGCACGATCAACACCCTGATTGATGTCCTGGGATTGCTCGTGGATCGCTGACAGTACACCGCAAGAATTGGCCTCAAACATATACTCACTCTTGGTGTAACCGATTTTTTTGATTACATCCCTGGCAATTTGCTGTACATCAAGATAGGTTTTTGATTTTACCTCACCTGCAAGGATAACCTGCCCTGTAGTCACCAGTGTCTCGCAGGCTACTTTTGATTCGATGTCGAAAGCCAGGAAATTATCGATTAAAGCGTCAGATATCTGATCGGCAACTTTGTCAGGGTGCCCTTCGCTAACAGATTCAGAAGTAAACAAATAAGCCATAAAAATTATATTTATATTGATTTTATGGAAAAATATTGATTGCGTCAGCTAAAGAAGGGAACTTGCTTTAGCATTTTTTAATGAGGTTGCAATCAGTCAAATTTCTCCTCGGGTTTTATTTTTCGCCTGCAAATGTATGAAACCGTTTCTTAAAATTTATTAGGTTTTCAAAATAAGTTTTTTTTATTTCAAAAAAGGATTACTTTTACGGTTCATTAAATCAATAAATTAAAAATTATGAAAAAACTATTACTTTCTTTATTGGGATTGGCATCGTTTGCAGGTTATTCTCAGGATACCTGTGCTACTGCCATTGCAATTACACCTGGTACTTATGTTATACCTGCCGTTGACGGAACATACGCAGGAACATGCTGGACTACTCCGGGAACTCACGGAGAGTGGTATAGCTACACAGCCACAGCCACAGGACAATTAAGGGTTAACTCTAACATCCCGCCAAATGATCCGGATCCGGTAGCTGGAGATGATACACGTGTATCTGTTTACACAGGAACATGCGCTGCTTTAGCTTGCTACGCTGGTTCTGATGACGTTTCAGTAGAGACAGGTTCTGAAAACTTCCTTACTGATTTTACATTTAACGTAACAGCTGGTACAACTTACTACATTCAATTTGATGATCGTTGGAATGCAGGCGGTGTTTCATTTGAGGTCACGTTATTGGTTCCTGATTGTAATATTGCTGTTCCATACACTGAAGAGTGGGCTTCGGCTTTGAACTTTACATGTTGGACAATTGTTGACGGAAACGCTGATGCTACTACATGGGGCTACAACAATGGTAATGATTTTACCGGTGACGGAGTTAACGACCCTGTTGCGCTTGTTTTCCCTGAAGACCTTACTAATGGACCAAAAGACGAGTGGTTGATTTCTCCTGCACTTGCTTTAACTGCCGGAACTACTTATGATGTATCCGTTACCTATAACGGTTTTGACAACCCTATCGCTGCAAATGAGAGCCTTGCAACAGTGATGTTGGATTCAGCATCGCCGACTGCTACTTTTAATCAGGTAATTGGTCAGGCGACCGGTATTGTTCAAACAGGAACGCTTGCAACTTTAAAATCTTCTGCGACTACTTCCACCTATACCTTTACGCCTCCTACAAGCGGAAATTTCCACATCGGTTTACATGAAAATACGCCTCAGGAAGGTGGAATCCTTACTGTGTTTGGATTATCAGTAGTGGCTCAGCCGACTGCCGGTATCGATGATGTTCTTGCAGGACAGTTTTCAGTTTATCCAAACCCATCAAACAGCGTAGTGAAAGTGTCAAGTTCAATCAATGCAGGTATTACTGCTGTTTCGATTGTTGATTTGAACGGAAGAACTGTTCAACAAAACAAATTCAACACAAGTGCTGTTGAAGCATCAGTTAATATTGCTGACCTTGCTACAGGAATGTACATGATGAACATCACTTCTGACAAAGGAACTGTTGTTAAGAAAATCATGAAAAACTAAGAATTCCAGTTCTTTACATATAAAAGCCCGCGGATAGCGGGCTTTTTTTATGCCTTCCACTAAAACGTTTTCGGAATATTGTGGAATAATTGTTGCGAAATCATTTTCTAATAGCTTACTTTGCAACGTTCATTTTTCTATTGGCAGTTATCACGAAAGGCAGAGGGATTAGACCCGTTGAAGCCTTAGCAACCCTTTAAACTTAAAGAAGGTGCTACATTCTACCGATTTTTTCGGATAGATAACAACATTAAATACTTCTTTAGTATTTCTTACTTTCCTGATGACATGCAATAGACTAAAAATTTTATAGTATGTCAAGAATTCAAGATATTATCGGCAAAAGAATACTCGTGCTCGATGGCGCAATGGGTACCATGCTGCAACGGTATAATTTCTCGGAGGAAGATTTCCGGGGAAGCCGTTTCAGGGATTTCCCTTTTCCCTTAAAAGGAAATAATGACCTATTGTCGTTAACACAACCAAATGCAATCAGAGAAGTACATCGACTGTATTTCGACGCGGGCGCCGATATTGTAGAAACCAATACTTTCTCCTCTACGACCATTGGGATGGCAGACTACCATTTAGAAGATTTGGTCTATGAACTCAATTTCGAATCGGCAAGAATTGCACGCGAAGTTGCTGATGAGTTTATAAGCCAAAATCCGGACAAACCGCGTTTTGTAGCCGGTTCCATTGGCCCAACCAACAGGACGGCCAGCATGTCTCCTGATGTCAATGATCCCGGGTTCCGGGCAATTACCTTTGATGAACTGAAGGTCGCTTACAGGCAACAGGTAGAAGCCTTGATGGATGGTGGCTGTGATCTTCTGCTCGTTGAAACGATTTTTGATACCCTGAATGCCAAGGCTGCGTTGTTTGCTATCGATGAAATAAAAGAAGAACGGGATTCCGACATTCCGGTGATGGTCTCCGGAACGATCACCGATGCCTCAGGGAGAACCCTTTCAGGGCAAACGGTTGAGGCATTTTTGATATCAATCGAACACCTTCCTTTATTAAGCATAGGCTTTAATTGTGCATTGGGCGCAGATCAGCTGAAGCCTTATCTCAAACGCCTGTCAAGAAACACCAGCCTCAATATTTCAGCACATCCCAATGCCGGGTTGCCAAATGCTTTCGGGCAATATGACCAGACCCCGGAGGAAATGCAGCTACTCATTAAAGAGTACCTTACAGACAACCTGATTAACATCATTGGGGGATGTTGTGGTACAACGCCCGAACATATCAGACTAATAGCCGATGTAGCCGCACAATTTAAGCCAAGACCCATTTTAGAAAACGCCTGATGCCACATAAATATTTAAGATTATCCGGCCTTGAGCCGCTTATCATTACGCCCGAGACGAATTTTGTCAATATTGGCGAAAGGACAAATGTTACAGGATCCCGTAAGTTTCTGCGACTGATAAAAGAGGAACGTTATGAGGAAGCACTGGAAATTGCCCGCGCCCAGGTTGATGGCGGTGCCCAGATTATAGACGTAAATATGGATGAGGGTATGCTCGATGGCGTGCACGCCATGACCGTGTTTCTGAACCTCATTGCTGCGGAACCCGATATCGCCCGTGTGCCGATTATGATTGACAGCTCCAAATGGGAGATCATTGAGGCCGGCCTTAAAGTAACTCAGGGGAAAAGTGTGGTTAATTCCATTTCTTTGAAAGAAGGTATCGATAATTTTAAAAGGCAGGCGAAACTGATCAAACGATATGGAGCCGCGGTTATCGTGATGGCTTTTGATGAAAAGGGGCAGGCGGATACCTATGAAAGACGTATTGAAATCTGCAAAAGGTCTTATGATATATTGGTCAATGAAGTCGGCTTCCCCGCCGAAGACATTATTTTTGATCCGAATATTTTCCCGGTCGCAACGGGGATGGAAGAACACAAACGCAATGCACTTGATTTTTTCAAGGCGACAAAGTGGATTCGGGAGCACCTTCCGTATGCCCATGTGAGCGGCGGCGTAAGCAATGTTTCTTTTTCGTTCAGGGGAAATGACAAAGTCCGGGAAGCTATGCATTCTGCCTTCTTGTACCATGCCATACAGCATGGGATGACCATGGGTATCGTAAATCCCGAAATGCTTGAGATTTATGATGAGATACCAAAGGATTTGCTCGAACACGTTGAAGATGTACTGCTCAACCGACGCGACGACGCAACGGAGAGATTGCTTGATTTTGCCGAAAATGTTAAAGGCGATATAAAATCCACGGAAAAAGCGATTCAGGAATGGCGATCCGGTTCCATACAGGAAAGGATTACACATGCTTTGGTAAAAGGGATAGATGAATTTATTGAGACCGATGTTGAGGAAGCACGCCTTTTAGCGTCAAAGCCCATCGAAGTCATCGAAGTGAACCTGATGGCCGGGATGAATGTGGTAGGTGATTTGTTCGGAAGCGGGAAAATGTTCCTGCCACAGGTGGTTAAATCGGCACGGGTGATGAAAAAGGCAGTGGCTTACTTACTTCCGTTTATTGAAGCCGGTAAAAACAATGTAAAGAGTGCCAACGCAAAAATCCTGATGGCTACAGTTAAAGGAGATGTGCATGACATCGGGAAAAATATTGTTTCCGTCGTTCTGGCATGTAATAATTATGAAATAATTGACCTTGGTGTGATGGTTCCGCCCGAAAAAATCATTGAGGCTGCCATTAACGAAAATGTCGATATCATTGGGTTAAGCGGATTGATTACACCGTCGTTGGATGAAATGGTTTATCTCGCCAAGGAACTCGAAAGCCGCAAAATCAATATTCCGATAATGATTGGAGGAGCCACCACTTCACGGGCACATACTGCCGTTAAGATTGCTCCTGAGTACAGTCATACCGTTGTTCATGTCAACGATGCTTCGCGGGCGGTTACCGTAGCCGGAAATCTCATCAATCCTGAAGGGAAATCAGATTATGCAAATGCGCTTCGTGCTGAATATGATGACCTGCGCGAAAATTATCTTAATCGTGCCAGAGATAAAAACTACCTCGATATTGAGGCGGCGAGAAAGAATAAACTCAAGCTGGACTGGGATAATTTCCAGCCGAAGCAGCCTTACTTCCTCGGTGTAAAAACCATAGAAGTAAATCCGGAAGTTTTAGTGCCTTATATAGACTGGACGCCTTTTTTCCGTACATGGGAATTGTTTGGAAAATACCCTGCAATCCTGACCGATAAAGTGGTAGGTGAAGAAGCTTCTTCCTTGTTTGCCGATGCAAAACAGTTTTTAAACGTCATTCTGACTGAAAATAAATTTACCGCGAAAGGAGTTTTCGGGATTTTCGAGGCAAATCAAATTAATGATGATGATATTGAGGTTCGTGACAGTGACGGAAAGGTGCTGGAATCTTTTCTGACTTTGCGCCAGCAGTCCCAAAAAACGAAAGGGGCATCTAATCTTGCATTGGCTGATTTTGTGGCACCCAAAAGTTCAGGGAAGAAAGATTATATAGGAGCATTTTGCGTCACGACCGGTTTTGGGGTTGATGAATGGGCCGCCGAATTTGAGAAGAATCTTGACGATTACAACGCCATCATGGTAAAGGCACTGGCCGACCGTTTTGCGGAGGCATTTGCCGAGTACCTGCATGAAAAAGTCAGGAAGGAATTCTGGGGATATGCCTCAGGAGAAAATCTTTCGAACGAAGCATTGATTGAGGAAGAGTACAAAGGGATCCGTCCGGCTCCGGGCTATCCGGCCTGTCCCGACCATCTGGAGAAACCAACGATATGGAAGTTACTCGATGTGGAAAATAAAATCGGTGTGAAGCTGACGGAAAGCATGGCGATGTGGCCGGCCTCATCCGTTTCCGGGTATTATTTTGCGCACCCTGAAAGTAAATATTTCGGATTGGGGAAAATCAAGGATGACCAGGTTGCGGATTATGCCAAACGCCGGGGGATTTCGACAGCCGATGCCGCGAAATGGCTCGGGCCGAATATCGTCGATTGAACACGGGACCGCGTGAGGGATGGAAGCGGCATCCTTTTTTGACATCGCATAGTGTAACGAAGCGATGGCAAAAAAGATACAGCGGACAGCCCGGCCCGGAGGGACACGCCCAAAAGACACCATTGGCCGGACTGAGCAGCGCTAAATTTAAAATTCATAATTTGTAATTCGTAATTGTAATGAAAGTTACCCAACATATCGAAAACGCCCAAGGGAAATCGCTTTTTTCCTTTGAAATATTGCCGCCGCTGAAGGGGCAGAACATTCGCTCAATATTTGACAGCATTGATCCATTAATGGAATTCAATCCGCCTTTTATAGATGTCACCTACCATCGGGAGGAGTTTGAATTCAGGGAACTGGAAAACGGGCTCCTGGAAAAAAAAGTGGTGAAAAAGCGACCCGGGACGGTTGGGATTTGTGCCGCAATTCAAAATAAATACCAGGTGGATGCCATTCCGCACATCCTTTGTGGCGGATTTACCAAAGAAGACACAGAGAATTTCCTGATAGACATCGATTTCCTCGGGATTCAGAATGTCGTGGCCCTGCGTGGGGATGCGATTAAAAGCGAGATTTATTTCAGACCTGAAAAAGAGGGGCACCATTATGCTTCCGAATTGGTCACCCAGATTGACAACCTGAATAAGGGAATTTATCTTGACCCGGATTTACAGAATTCAAGCCAGACGGATTTCTGTATCGGGGTTGCCGGTTATCCGGAAAAGCATATGGAGGCACCCAGCCCGGACAGCGATATTTATTTCTTAAAGCAAAAAATAAAAAATGGCGCCCAATACATCATCACCCAAATGTTTTTTGACAACAAGAGATACTTTGATTTTGTGGCCAAATGCCGCGCTGAAGGCATTACGGTACCCATTATTCCGGGCTTAAAACCCATTGCCACCAAGAAACAGCTGAACCTGATTCCGCATCGTTTCAAAGTGGATCTGCCGGACGAACTGATCATGTCTGTAGTAAAAGCCAAAGACAATGATGCCGTAAAACAGATTGGGATAGAATGGTGTATACAGCAGAGTCGCGAATTGCTGAAGGCCGGAATTCCGGTGCTGCATTACTATTCGATGGGAAAAGCGGAAAATATTAAGGCGATCGCGAAGGAGGTGTTTTAATTAATAAGGAACAATTGTCAATTGTCAATCAATTATCAATTGAAAACTTATTTCCCCGTCACATCCCTGAAAATCGCCTCCAAATTCTTATTCTTCTGGTTTAGTTGAAGGGTACGCAATCCGTTGGCGTTCGCGAAATCAAAAACAGCAGGGCGCATATCCACTTCGGAACGGAATGTAAGTTCCCATGTCATGTCATGAATGTTCTTATAAGAAACCAATTCGGGAATCGAAGCGATCAATTGTGCTTCAACCTTGAAATCAAATTCGACTTCAATCACCTGTTCGGCACGTTCTTTCAGGTTTGTCAGTTTTTTATCCGTAACAATTTTGCCTTTGTCGATGATGATGACGCGGTCACAAATTGCTTCGACTTCCTGCATGATATGCGTTGACAGGAAAACGGTCTTGTCTTTTCCCACATTTCTGATGACATTCCTGATTTCCACCAGTTGATTCGGATCGAGACCCGTCGTAGGCTCGTCAAGAATCAGGACATCCGGATTGTGCAGCAAAGCGTTCGCAAGTCCGACCCTTTGCCGGTAACCC
>CALRKC020000092.1:0-7876 GCA_943367895.1 Erythrobacter sanguineus
GTTAAGATAGCTTTTGCTGATGACTTTGGGTCGCTTACCGCTGCAGAGCTAAAAGGATTAAACCAGACCAATATTTTGGATCACTGGAAAGATTTGTATGACTTACGCATTACAGATAGGAATATCATCAAAGTGATCAGTAGTGAAAGTAAAACATTGGCTATTAAAAAATACTATCAATACTCACCTTTGAAAAGCAGACTTGAAGTAATGAGTTCAGAAGTACGATGGAAATTTCTTAATCAGTATAAAAGCGAACATAGTATATATTCAAAATTTGCAAATGATCCTGAACTTATAACACATTGGAATCGGGTAAATGATGATACAAAAATGTGGGAAGTTTTCAAATTTAGACCTGAATTAGAAGCACAAATCCTTTCGTCAAGTGAACAGTTAAAGTATTTAGAGAAATACGGAAATTGTCCACAGCACATTTTCAATAATATCCGTGAGAATGCAGAAGCACATATCAAGCACTTACTTAAATTCCCTGAACCTGTTCATGATGTTCAATACTTTATTACCCGAAGGGGTGAAATGCTACCTCCTAATTTTGTAGATATACGAAGAGACACATTTTATCGCAACCCCGAGGTTGATCAACTCATAGAATTGGAATTGGCCCAAGGTGGAAAAGCCAGAGCATCCTTAATTCACGAAGCAGGTGATGCTGTCATGGAAGGCGGAAATCTTAACGGATTAAGCGTGGATACAATGGGGATACCTTACGATGCAGTCGAGCATTGGAATGTAAAATATACTAAAAACTTTACCCAATTTAAGAAGTCGATTGATGTTCATTTTGGAAAAATATCACGTCCCGGTAATTTACCTCCTTTAGATAGAGTCGTCATTGACTTGCAGAATATGAGTTCAATCAATTCAACTCTTAAAACGGATGTTTTGAATTACATTGCAACCAAGTATCCACAATATAATAATACATCATATCTTATAATATTAAATCCATAAATTATGGCTGTTACACGAATTACATATAAAGATGAAAATAAAGGATTTTATATCCATGAAGATTTTATACAGCTGGCATCCTTGTATATCTACAAAGAACTGATAAAACCAGTTTTATATAACGATTTTACAGATAAAGCAGAGTTAGTTTCAGATCACGAGGATATCAACAATGGATTACAAAGTGGTTATCTCACCTTAGGATGGGAAGATACCCTGATAAATTCAAATGATGAACAGCTGATGATCTTGCTTCTCCAAAATGTTATCACTTATTTACAAACAAAAGGAAGGTATATTCGAATTGCAGAGCTCAAATCTCTGCCAACTACAGACGGACACTGGTTAAGTACTATGCAAACACCTTTTCCAACAAACGAGCTAATACGCATTTTAAACGCACTTATTCAACTGATTGATAATACCTGGCAACCATCTGATTACAATATGGAGATTTCACTAGAATAAATAATAAAAATTTTAAATAATGATAGCAAAATACTGTTAAAAATACATTTTTGAAATTATATAAAATAATTCAAATGCTTACAACGACATTAAGTAATGAATTATAATCATTGAGCCTTGATTTTTGAATATCTGTGTTGATTTAAAAAATAATAAACCTATGCCAATCCCAGCAAGATACTACCCCGTCCTATCCGAAGTCCTATCCCCGGAAGATTTACCGGAGTTCCTGTCTTTTGTGGAAGACGGCATAGGCAGTTTATTGGATACTATACATTACAAGAACCTGCGCTTTTCGAGAAGCGTACATGGTGATTCGGCGTTTTATTCGCTCGATATCGTCAGTGTGGGTGGGATTGGCCTGCCGTTGTTCGGCGGGTTGAAATTCGTACTCAATCCAGATCCTGATGGCGACACATTGATTTCTTCGTTCCCAATCACTGTTGAATACCAATGGGAAATCATCGCATTCCTGAAGTCGTTCAGCCTTAATGATTTTTCGTTTTCCGTAGAAAGCTTTTACCAGCTTGGGCTTAAAATCTTTAAGCTTACTGATGACCAGGTGCTTGCCCACATCATTAACAATTTTGTGGAACCTGCCGACGATGAAACTACCAGAATCGAACAGTTCATCAATGATGTCACGCTGTATCTTGGGCTGTCCGCTCCTTTGTTACCTGTTGATCCACTACCTACGGTTGATGATGTTATCGCAGCATTGCACGAACAGCCCGGAGTAAATGGCAGTACATCGATGCTTCTGTTCGCAATGTACATCACAGACATTGAAAGCGAAAATGAAACCGTTAAGTCCAGGTTGAAAAAATTCTATAATATCATGGTACCGGAGGGTATCGAGAATTACATCCGGAAAATCATCACACCGAAAGCGAAGGCAACGCTCGCTTTAAGCGCCGGGATTGAGTTCCCAAGGGACATCCTTAGACCCTGTGTACGTGTCGGGGAGACAGAAGAATGGGTTACCGATAATAATGAAAGCACCAGGACAAGGTTTATATTCGCCGAAGCCGATTTATATGTGGATACTGAGAAAGGTATCGGTTTCAATTTAGAAGTTGCCGGATCATTGAAGCCACAGGTCAGTGAGATTGGACAGACCGGCCTGCAGATACAGCTTGAAAGCCTTAAACTCGACCTCAGCAAGTCGACCAATATCCCGGAAGCAGATGCCGACGGGCGCCCTGTAGATTTTACCGGGGTGTATGCAAGGGCAGTAGCAGTTACACTGCCGTCAAAATGGTTTAAGAATCCGGATAATGAACCAGCCCCTGCGCTGCGGCTCGGTGCGTATGACCTGTTGGTCGGTACCGGCGGGCTGTCCGGAACATTTATGCTGGAGACGATCCCGCAGACCAATGCCACAGACGGTTATTTCATCAATTATTTTTCATTGCATTATCCTGTTACGGTTTTTGTCAAAAATCCTCAAAGTAAAATTGTCGAGCAAAGCATTGCGAATCGCACAGATTTATTGGATTACCTCGCGGAAAATAACTTATCATCCAGCGCCACCACTTTTAAATTTCCTATAACGCTTACTACCGTAGGTGATGTAACTAAAACATTTACAAACGCGACAGATTACCAGAAATACCTGACAGGATTAAGCGGAGGCACCGAGGCTTTATGGAAGAAAATAGGCAATAAAGGGTTTCGGGTCGGCTTTCAGGAATTTGATATTACACTGAAGCAGAATTCGGTGACCTCATCCCATATTAAGGCTTTACTTAATATCCCCAGAATAAAAGATCCGAATGATTCCACAAAATTAAGGGATATACCGGTTACGGGCGATCTTAAGGCAGACGGAGACTTTAATCTCACCGCTTCGCTTGCCGGCATGAATGTTACCGCCAAGTTGGGCCAGTTTATCAAGTTTGATTTCCTGACTGTTGAATTAGGAAAAGAGGATGAAGTTTATATCGGAACTTCAGTCGAGATCTCCTTTCCAATTGGCATCATGCGCCAGATAATGGAAGATCAGAAAATCCTTATCCCAGTACTTCGTTTTTATGGGGATGGAAGCTTTGAGATCGTGGGAGAGAATGGCTTCCTGCCTGTAAGCTTTACCCTGCCGCTGGGTCCGGTAAAGCTCAGTGTCAGTAATATCCATATTGGAACTGTACAGAAGAAATACCGGGGAAAGGAAAGAAAATACAATTATATCGGTTTTGACGGTGCGATCAGCATCAATCCTTTTCTCAAGGATGCCAGGGGAGAAGGAATGAAATATTACTATACTACCGATGATGATGAATTTGATAATGTAGGTGACGCCTATCTCCACATTCAGACAATTGAAATCGATATTGTCATCCCTTACAATTCGCCTTCAGTAAGTATACATGGTTTGCTGACCATCCCTGAACCGGGAGTTTCGCAGGAATATGTAGGAGAGGTATCATTTGAGTCAAACCAGACTTCACTCAAAGGAAAGGCAGACATGAAGCTGATCCCGAAATATCCGGCTTTTATTGTTGACGCCTCAGTAGGCCTGCCTGTGCCCATACCGTTAGGTCCTGTTTCGATTTACAGTTTCAGAGGATTGATAGGCCATCGGTATGTTGCAGATAAGAAAGCCGTACCGTTGCCTGATACTGCCACGTGGTATGAATACTATAAGGCGCCGAAGAAAGGAATAAGTGTTGAGAAATTCAGTGGTCCCGAGCAGACCCATGGGTATAATGATCCGTTTTCGTTTGGTGCCGGTGCCGTAATCGGTACTTCAGGTGATGGGGGAAATGCCTTTTCAGCAAGGGTCATGATGCTGCTTTCGCTCCCAAGTGTTTTCCTGATGGAAGGCAGGATTTCGATACTATCCGGAAAACCGGGACTGACAGATTCCAGCGAGCCCCCATTCTTTGCTGTAATTACGTACAGTAGTACTTCTTTAACTATGGATATGGGCGCAGATTATAAACTGCCTAAAGGTTCCGGAGGAATCCTCAGCGTCAATGCCCACGTTGAAGCAGCCTTTTTCAGAAATAATTCTTCTAACTGGTATATTAACTTTGGAACAAAAGAGCGGCCTATTACAGTCGTCCTGTTTAAAGACGTTGTAAAACTGAAAGCTATTGGATTTCTGATGATCTCGGCCCAAGGTATTGAAACCGGCGCCAGACTGGACTTTAAACTTAAGAAAAACTTCTTCGGTATTATAGTCAAAATTACTGCCTATGTTGAAGTGGGCGCCCACATCAGTTTCGAGCGGACGCATTTGGGTGGCTATATTGCTTTTGGAGGCAATATTTACCTTAAAGTATGGATCATCAAGCTAAGTGCAGAGCTGCATGCGATTCTCTCTGCGGAAGCTAAGGAGCCTTATCTGCTATATGCACAGTTGAAATTCAGGGTCAGTGTTAGGATAGGTTTTGTGCGGGTGAGAAAAACAATTAAGGTAAGCTTAAAATGGGAACGGAACAATAATGTACCGATAGCTGCCATTTCTCCAATACCTGTTAATCTTCTTGGAGAGACACGGGCGAAAGAATTTGTAAAGGGAGTACATATGCTCACTAATGAAATCTTTGAGCTAAACCTGCTAACTAACTCGAATCCAGATACTGATGAGTTTACAGCCATCATTCCGCTTGATACCTTTATCGACATAAAGGTCGTAAAGGGGTTGATTCCTAATTCCGACAACGGTACCATGCTCATTGGAGGGCACACTTCGGGTGCAAAGAACTTTACAGATTTGATCCCACCTAAAAAAACGGTGCGGGGTAATCATACACTGAGGCAGGTAAAGCATAAATACTCAATAGAATCCATAGAAATCTCATCACTTTCTGAAGACGGATGGATACCTTACCATCCATATGAAGCGGTGACAGAAGCATCTGAGCGCGGTGAAGTAAGCGATTTTAAAATTGGGTACTGGCAGCGTTCCGGCAACCAATATGACAGTATCCGCATACTCGCAAACAGCCCGATGTCTTATATTGACCAAGGTGAACCCGGTTGGGTCATACCCGAAGAGTATGGGTTGACACCATCAAACCTGTTTTGTCATACAGAGTCCGCAACCTGGCAAATGATGGACGTGCTCAACAAAACCATAGGAACAGTGTATACCCCGCCTTTGCAAAGCGCGGGAACGAATATTAATGGCTTGTATTTTGTTTTGGGGAAAGACTACAATTTTGACCTTCCACCAACGAACGGAATTTCAGCGGAGAACATGCAGGTGACTACATTTGAAAACCCGCACGGTATTGCAAAGTCTTTGAGTTTCAGCAATTATAATAAGCTTGAAATCAGCTTTCCGGAAGATGTTACGAAAGTGCAGCTGCAACTTAGCACTAAAGCGCAGTCAGTGACTATATCGTACCTGCAATATGTTGTCCAGGAGGGTAATGAAGATGGTATTGGTGCATACGTCGAGATTGGCAGTGAAGTGAAAACTGCAGATGACCTCAACCAAACAATTGAATATATACACCCTACCGAACTCGCTTTTATAAAAATTATAATTCAGCCTTCCGTCACCGATACAGATGAAGTCAACAGTTTACTTCAGCAGATCGAAGCTCTGTTTACGGATACTTATAACAATCCCGATGATGCACTTGACGTTCTTTTACCAAATGACATTGACCAATATGAACTTCTGTATGAACAATTAAACGATCTTCTTGGAAATGGCTGTAGCAACAGGGATGCAGTTTATTGTGATTTTTATAATGATCTAATGGGTTGGGATGCATTTTCTTCTTTTTATGACCTATTTCTACTAAATGGTTTCGAAAGAGCAGTAACAAAATTCATAGATGAACACACTGATGCAGACGAGGTATTAGATGAATACGCACTTGCAATACAAAATGAAACTACAAATTTTTTCGCAGAGTATGTGAACTTCATCAATATTCTTAACGAGATTCCTCCTGCCCTCCCAATAGACATCGAATCCTTTTTTGTAATTATGAGTAACGCCGCGGAAGCACTACTTGAAAGGATACTTGATCTCGGGAATTGTGATTGCACCATCGGAAGTGATAATTTTGCTACTACTTCGTTACAGCGCGTTAAATGGATGACGCAACAAGAATTTGACTACGCAGCTACCATTCCAGATTTCCAGGCTATAGCAAACGATGCGCAAATAATGACGGCAGCAATATCCCGGAATCCACAGCCGGTTTGGCGACCATACACCACCTATAGGCTGGAATTGCGACTGCGGGACGTTGTTGATTATAACGCACCAAATCCAACAGACTTCACTTATTACTTTGGGTTTAAGACGCAGGGACCTGTAGGGCACTTTCATAACGCACCTGGCGTTAAATACGGAAACGAATACGATAGTGATGGAAATATCACTAATCGGAAAATTGATGACGTGACATTAAGCATTAATGGTGATTTAACTAATCCGGATAACTATTCTATTACCTCGCTGCGCCCATATATTGACTATGAAAGATCTTATCCCAATGCCGATGGGAATATCATTAATGCGAAACCTTCTTTCTATTCACACGAGCAGTTCCGCATTTCGGTGTTCTTTAAACATGCATTCACGTTCAATATGATGAACGACTGGCCAGAATATCAAAGTTCACGACCCTCTCTGTCAGGCGAGTTGAACATCCTTATTAAAGATCCTGTAAGCAACGAATTTATCCCTTATCCACTCGGCAACAATCCAGGGGTTCCTATTCCTGATACAAGTTGGGTTGCCAATCCGAATCCACCGTTGCCAATATCACTTCAGATCCTTCAAAATTACATCGATTCAAATGAGTATCCTTGTACTTTGAACGAAGGAACAGCTATAAATCCCGTACATTACTATTATTCGGTTGTTTTGGTAGACCTAAAACCGCAGAAATTATATACTGCATTACTTAATAATGCTATACAGATACCAGTCGAGGGAATTGAAATGGCAGATATAGTGCCAACCAATAAGGAGGTGCACCGTTTTGTTTTCCAAACATCAAGGTATAAAACTTTCAGTGAGCAAATCATGAGCTGTTATATCAAAGAAACGGTGGACGGTCCTGAGCAGTTGGCATTGTTTAACATAGCGGAAAGTTTTTCACCAACGCAGATTGCTCTTGCATACGATATTGTTTCAACTCCAGTTTCTAACACTAAATCCGACGACAGGTCCTTTGATAGGGTAATTGGCGAAGCTTTTAGATTAAAACCGATGGATCCACCAATGACAACCGAGTTCAATGTGATACGGAATACTGAAGATGAATCTATCGTAGCGGTAATCATCAGAAACCCGGAGCCGTTTAACGATCCGAAGATGCCACCGGAAACTATAAATCTTACTATTAAAGTGATTGATGAACAATCCAATCCGGATGAATCGTTCTCGATATTGCATTCAAAAGATTGCTCCCAAGCCATTATTATGAAAGAAAATGGCATTTTAGACAGCAGCATTAAA
>CALRKC020000093.1:0-7830 GCA_943367895.1 Erythrobacter sanguineus
GATAGATACAACGACATGAATGCCGATCAGGTATTCCTGTCAATGACACAATTTTCGAAACTCTGGTATGAAGTGCCGATCATTTACATCAAACCGGGAAATGACAGTATCCGCAAAATCATCGGAATTCCAGCGGAACAGAAATTCGCTAATTTTATCAGTTTCTTCGATAAAATGGGGAATTACAAATTGTCGCCCTACCTCGATAAAGCATATGGCGCAGTAAATCCAACACAGTTCGAGAAGGATTTTGTGGAAACCGACAAGAAAATGAACCTGATGAATTCGGCGTTGTCCGGTACCATACTCAGGATTTTCCCGATTCCCGGCGATAAGAACAACAAATGGATATCGTCGGCAGAATTGGGGACGGCGCCTATTAAAGGCATGGATTCGATCTTTACCAAACAGATTGTACCGATTTACCTGAATTCACTGGCGACAGCGGCCATCAATAAAAAGTATAAGGAACCGGATTTTTACCTTGAAGGCATTTCCAAATACCAAAAAAAGTATGGTGCCAAAGTAATGCCAAGCGAGGATAAAATCTCTTCTGAAATCCTCTATAATAAAATCAACATTTTCCGAAACCTGTTCTTTATGTATATGACGGCGGGAATTGTGATGATGATTTTTGTAATCATACGCATTTTCAAGGAGAATAAACTAATGCGTTTTCTGGTCAATTTCATGCATGTGATTGTCGGGTTGCTTTTCGCTGCGCATACTGTAGGATTGATTGCACGCTGGTATATTTCCGGGCATGCACCGTGGAGTAATGCGTATGAAGCCATCGTTTATGTAGCATGGGCGACGATGTTCTTCGGACTTGCTTTTGACAGGAAATCTAAATTAACTGTTGCCGCTTCAGCATTCGTAACCTCAATTATTTTAATGGCTGCTTATGCCAACTGGGTCGATCCTGAAATCGCAAACCTGGTACCTGTACTAAACTCCTACTGGCTGATGATTCACGTGGCAGTTATCGTGGCAAGTTACGGGCCTTTTGCATTGGGAATGGTGTTGGGCTTTGTCTCGCTGTTGCTGATCTTTTTCACGACCGAAAAGAACAAGGAGAAAATGAAGCTTAATGTTCAGGAAATCACTTATATCAATGAAATGGCACTGACAATCGGCCTGGTGATGCTGACGATCGGAAACTTCCTGGGCGGCCAATGGGCCAATGAAAGCTGGGGAAGATACTGGGGCTGGGATCCTAAAGAAACCTGGGCACTAATCAGTATTATGGTGTACGCGTTTGTGATTCACGCCAGATTTGTTCCGCTGTTTCGCGGCAAATGGATTTTCAACCTGATGAGTATGTTTGCTTTCCTTTCAATCCTCTTTACCTATTACGGTGTGAATTTCCACCTTACCGGACTGCATTCATACGCCAGCGGAGAAGCAAAATCACTTGACTGGATGTGGTACAGCATGATATTCATTGTGGTGCTGGGAGCGCTTACCTATTATAAACACCGGAAGTTCTACAATAAATAAAGCATAAAAAAAGGTTCAACAACGTTGAACCTTTTTCATTATATAAATATTTACATTTTAAACCTTCACCACACCTAAAGTGTAAAGCTGCTCCATAGTTGGTGTCGGGCTTCCTCCTGCGGGTTCAAGCGTGATACCGAATCCCTGAGGTGCTGCAGCGCTGTCCACAGTAAAGATCTTCTGGTCGTTTGCCTTGAAATCTGCCAACAACCCGATGCTGGTTGGTACCAGTTGCGGACTCAGCTGCAATGCCCACACCTGATATACCTTGCCTTCCGGTGGCTCAGGCAATCCGCTTGCATCCACGTATACTGCCTGTGTCGACTTGTTCCAGTAAATCCTTGCTTTGGCGTCCGGAGCTACGGTTTGCCCGCCAAGCGGTACAATCACGTTGTTTTCATCACGTACCACCGCAAGCATGCTCTCGGTATTTTTATACTTCGCCTGCAACGATTCCATTTCGCCTTTGATTTTGGCTTTTTCTGCTTCAACAGTAACCACCTGGTTTACGGCAGATTCATTCTGGTCGTAGAAATAATAGGTCCCGGCGAGTAACAGTATGGCAGCTGCCCATCCGATATAGGCACCGGCATTGCTGCGTTTTTTGATATCAACAACACCGCCGTGCTTTTCAATAAGTTGTCTGCGGATGCGGTCAAAATTTGCGGCAGACAAATACGGCGACATGCTGAACGACAGGCTGATTACCGCTTTTTCAATAGACAGTATCTCATCCCTGATTTCCTGATGTTTTTCAGCCATTTCGCTGACTTCCTTCATTTCGCTTTCAGTGAGGTTACCGAAAACATAAAGTTCTAAAATCCCTGATTCAATATATGCTGTAGTTTCCATTTATACTTGTAAAAAGTTTCTCAAATCATTCATACAATTCCTGTTCTGTGTCTTGACGGTTCCCAACGGAATTTCAAGTTCTTCAGAAGCTTCCTGCTGGGTATAGCCTTTAAAGAATAGTAAGTCAATGATCTGAATGCATTTCGGCTTCAATTTTTTGACAAATTCCCTGATTCCGATCGTATCGATCCGATTGGTCAGTTTGTTGCTGTCGTCAAGTAGATGTACGAAATTATCCGAGCTCAGGTTTTTCTGGCTGTTATTAAATCCTTTCGAACGAAGCTTGTCTATCGTTGTATTCCTCGCGATATTAAGGATCCAGGTAAAGAACCGGCCCTTGCTTTCGTTATACTTTTCGATGTTCTTCCAAATCTTCACAAAAACTTCCTGAAGTACATCTTCAGCTTCTTCACGATCTCTTATCAGATTGTAAATCACGCCGTAAAGATTCTTTGAGTACATGTCATACAACAGCGTAAAAGCGCGGTCGTCTTTCTTTAAAACCAATGGTAGTAATTCCTCCTGCGTCATATTGAATGGATTTATGTTCTTACAAACTTATGGATTCCTAAGATATAAATAAAGTTTTGTTTTAATAAATCTGGGATTCGGTAAACAAAATTGTCATAACAGCCCCTCATAATTTTATATTCCAATTACTTTTACTTACTTTTAGCCTAAAATTTTCACAGATGAAAAAAATCAATTTATTACTTGCGATCATTTCGTGTTTAACCATGCAATATAGCTTTGCGCAACAAGAGAGTTTAACTATGCAACCATCCGACGATACCCCAAAACCAAAGGAAAGAAGCCTTCATGACTATACCGTCAAAGACATCAATGGCGCAGAATTCAATCTTGCAAGTTTGAAAGGAAAGAAAGTTCTGGTCGTAAACACCGCCTCAGAGTGCGGATACACGCCACAGTATAAGGAACTGGAACAATTGTACAACCAATACAAAGACAGGAATTTTGTAGTTATCGGGTTTCCGTCAAATGATTTTGGCGAACAGGAGAAAGGATCCAATAAGGAAATCAGCGCGTTTTGCAAGAAGAATTATGGTGTAACCTTCCCGATGATGGCGAAAGTGACTGTCAAAGGAGACAATAAAGAAAAGGTGTACCAATTCCTTACCGAACAAAAACTCAACAATTTGAGGGATTATGAAGTAAAATGGAACTTTCAGAAATTTCTTATCGATGAAAATGGTAAGATTGTCAGGGTACTGGAGTCGAAAGTCAGCCCCCTTGATCCGCAGATCACATCCTGGATTGCGCCAGCAGCAAATGAAGTTAAGAAATAACAGCAAGAGCCTTCGGGCTCTTTTTTTATTTCAGGATAAGCTGCATGAGAACGAGATCAAGCCATCGTCCGAATTTAAAACCGACTTCCCGCAGGGTTCCCGTAATTTCAAAGCCAAAGTTTTCATGAAAACCGATGCTGCCCGCATTTCCGGCGTCAATACAGCCGATCATCACATGATAACCCTGAAGCTTTGCAAGATGGATTAACTCGGACAACAACAGTTTTCCAACACCGCGGCCCTGGTAGGTTTCACTAACGTATACGGAATGCTCTACGGTTTGCCGGTACGCAACTTTCACCCGAAAGCTGCCATATGTCCCAAATCCCGCGACCTGCCCATCGATTTCAGCAACAATAACCGGATAGTCCGATTCCTGTTTTTCAGCAAACCAGCTTTGCTGTTGCCGCAGTGTCCGCGCTTCGTAATCATAAATAGCTGTGGAAAACAGGATTGCATGATTCACAATCTCAAGGATGGCCGGAATATCCGACGTCACTGCTTTTCGAATCGTAATGCTCATGTCAATTGATATTCAGTTCCTTAAACAGCGCTTCTGCTTCCTGCGAGTTCCATCCCATATTTTTGGTAAGCTCTTTTGCCCTCTTTGCATAAACTACGGCCTGATCCCGGTCATTTGTTGCAAGGTACAGTTTTGTAAGGATAATGTTGCCATCATAGGACTCCATCAATTCCAAAGCGTGTTTGGTCCAATTAATCGCATAGGAAAGGCTTTTGGGGTCCGTAAACTGCCTCAGGTAAACCTGTGCGATTTCCTTAAGGATTTTCTGGTTCGTCCAGACGTATTTTTCCACACCGTCAATCGTCGCTTTTTTATAGGCCGGCCAGTTCGCCGTATGCTCTGCAAGCATCATATCATACGAAAAAACTAAGGAATCCGCCTTTTGTATGCGAAGTGATTTGGCAATCTCGCGCTTTGATTTATAGCCTAAGCTATCCAGATTGTTAACATAAGGCTCCAGCATCTCCGTAATAATATTGCCGATTTTCCGCTGTACCCGCGCCGGCGAAGCTACCGCTGCAAATTGGTCCTGATGTTTGAGGACGTATTGAAACTCCCGTGAATTGGGATCAGTTACCGCATTGGCAATAATACGCCAGTTCACCGCACTGGGAAGTTGTGCTTCGCTTTGCGTAGCAAGATACAAATGTGCTGCCGGAGAAAGCGCCTTTCGGTCGCTGCCTTTTCGAAGCGTAATCAGGTAGGCCAGGCATTTTTCGGCATTCGAGGGATCGCTGTAAAAAGCATTTTTCAGATAGGGCAGCTGTTTTTCCGGTGTCAGTGCGTTCTTCCCCTCAGCCAACAAATCCTCTGTCTTGAACTCACCGTTCAGGCTGTAGAGCAGGTTTTCATTTTCATCGATGAAAAGCAATCCGGGAAAGGCTTTTGCACCAAACTTCTTCCGCAACGCAGGCCCTTCGCCTTTTTCTCCGTCTAAGATTACATTGATGAAATTGGTATTAAAATAATCGGCAATCTTTTGGTCGGTAAATACATCCGCTTTCATTTTGTCGCAATGCGGGCACCAGGTAGCATATACCACATAAAATATGGGTTTGTGCAGCGATTTTGCCTGCTGTACAGCCTCACTGTAAGCAATTTCCTGAAAACGGATCCCTGATTGGGAAACAGCAATATCAGATGAAAATAAAAAGCCAAGAAAAAGCAGATATTTAATGATGTGCCCCATATATTGCAATTTTTAGGAAGACAAATTTAATCAAAAAAAGTTGCAGAATGAACATGGGCAAATAATGCTTAAACCCCAAAATATTCGTAATTTTGTACTACAAAAATTGCCAGATGACCTTTCCTAAAATCCCTTTGGCGCAGAGCATAATCGAAATTTGTGCGCAAAAAGGAATACACCATATTGTAATCTCTCCGGGATCAAGAAATGCACCGCTCACAATCGGTTTTGCAAGTCAGCCGCGATTCAGCTGTTACAGCATTGCCGACGAACGCTGCGCTGCTTTCTTCGCGCTCGGCATGGCACAACAACTGCGGCAACCTGTCGCTTTGGTATGCACCTCCGGCTCGGCTTTACTCAATTATTATCCCGCATTCGCCGAAGCGTTCTACAGCCAGATTCCGCTCATTGTCATTTCAGCCGACAGGCCTCATGATAAGATCGATATCGGTGACGGGCAGACGATCCGGCAGCAGCATGTGTTCTCGAATCATTCGTTGTACAACGCCAACCTGAACGAAAACGCTTCCGCAGAAAACGATGCGGAAATCAACCGGGCCATCAACATCAGCGTAACCCAAAAAGGCCCGGTGCATATCAACGCCCCGTTCGAAGAACCGTTGTATGAAACCGTTTCTGAAATCGCTGTAAGCCCAGCCATTTTTGAACCGGAAGTCATAGTTAGCGAAACTGCAAATCTCAATGAGTTTGCAGAAGTCTGGAACACTGCTAAAAAGAAGCTGGTACTCGTAGGCGTTAATGAACCGGGATCGGTTAGCGATCAAATTGTCGACCGGCTTGCAAACGACAGCTCGGTGATTGTAATGACCGAAACCACGTCAAACCTGCACCATCCTTCGTTTATCAACAATATTGATACGATAATCACGCCTTTTACCGAAGCCGATTTCGAAACATTCCAGCCCGATCTGCTGCTTACTTTCGGGGGCATGGTAGTGTCCAAGCGAATCAAGGCCTTCCTTCGCAAATACAAACCCAAGAACCATTGGCACATCGATACTTTGCGGGCTTATGACACCTTTGGGGCGCTCACGAAACATTTCGAAACTTCGGTCAATGACTTTTTTGAACTGCTGCTGTCCTTAAGCACTGAAATCCAAAGTGATTACAGAATTTATGGGCAAGCTATTAAAAAAATCAGGGAAACTCGCCATACGGAGTACCTGGCTAAAATCCCGTTTTCTGATTTTTCGGTTTTCGCCAAAGTGATTCCGTCGCTGCCCCGGCATTCCCAGTTGCAGATCAGCAACAGCGCGGCGATACGCTACGCCCAGCTGATCGAAATTGACCCCACGATCGAAGTGTATTGCAACCGCGGCACCAGCGGTATTGATGGCAGTACATCGACGGCCATTGGGGCGGCATTGGCATCGGGAAAGCAAACCACACTGATTACGGGCGATATCGGATTTTTATATGACAGCAACGCGCTATGGAACAGTTATATTCCAAAAGATTTCAAGATCATACTCGTGAATAATGGCGGTGGCGGAATTTTCAGGATTCTGCCCGGGCATCAGGAAACGCCGGTTTTCAATACGTATTTCGAAACGGAGCATCACCTCACCGCGGAACATCTTGCCAGAATGTATGGCTTCAATTATTTGACCGCCAACGATGAAAAAAGTCTTGAAAAAGGAATTTCAGAAGCGTTGCTATCCAATGATAATCCACTAATTCTCGAAATATTTACACCAACGGCCGTCAACGACAGCATTTTGCTGCAGTATTTCCGGGAGCTTACCTGAGTTTTCTCCCTTCAGCGCTGGCCTGAATGATTTTTTCAAGTCGCGACAGCTGTGTTTTTTCCTGCCTGGCAGCCATCAGCCAATGGATGATGGTTTTCTTGTATGACGGTGCCTGCCTGTCAAAGAATGCCCACGCTGCTTCATTTGCCTTAAACGTATGCTCCAGCTTCGGGTCCAATTCCTGTAATGGTCTCTCAAAACCATAAATTCCCGTTTTTTCAGGCTTCCGCAGCTCGTATGCCGCCAGGCCCGACTCGTGCATCAATCCGTCAGAAATCAGTTTTTCCACTTTTTTGATGTTCACATTGCTCCAGATGCTATTGGGCCTCCTCGGCGTAAAACGCCTGGTATACGACAGTGCGTCAATCGGTTTCAGGTGGCCGTCAATCCAGCCGAAACGCAATGCCTGGTCAACAGAATCGGGCCAGTTCATGCTTGGCTTTCCGCTATTTGTCTTGTAATACCCAACAATCAGCTCGGTATACTTGTCATGATGCTGCTCAAGCCACATCCCGAAATCAGCGGCAGTTTCAAAGAAGAGAGGACTGTTATCAGCTTTCAAAGTGTAAGGTTTAAGGTTTGACAGTTTGGGCCAATTTAAAATTTTATACTCAGAATTTAAAATAAAAAAGCCATTCCGTAACCGCAAAATCGCAAAGCTTTGCGGAAGAGAAACTTTGTGACGCTTCC
>CALRKC020000094.1:0-7823 GCA_943367895.1 Erythrobacter sanguineus
TGAAATAGCTTACCTGGAGTACCACTGAGAAATTCTCGACAAGGAAAATTCCGCATAGCAGTGGCACCAATAGTTCCTTTCGTACGGAAATCGCCAAAACCGCTATAATTCCGCCAATGGTAAGACTTCCGGTATCGCCCATAAAAACAGAAGCAGGATACGAATTGTACCATAAGAATCCGACAAGAGCGCCCACAAATGAAGCTATGAATACCGTCATTTCGCCCGAATTCGGGATGTACATGATATTAAGGTATCCTGAGAAGATAATGTTACCCGAAACGAAAGTGAAAATGCCGAGTGCAATAACTGATATGGCCGACGTGCCTGCTGCGAGCCCGTCAATGCCATCTGTAAGATTGGCACCATTTGAAACTGCTGTAATAATAAAGATTACGATTGGGATGAAAATAAGCCAGGCCCAGTCTCTATAATTGTCGCCTGTCCAGGCCAGTAATTCTGCATAATCAAATTCATTATTCTTAAAAAACGGAATGGTCGTGGCGGTCGACTTTTCCTCGATAGGCAGCGAAGACACTATATTCTGCGATTGGCTGTAAGTGAAAGTCTCTGCGGTTTTGTCATTCCGTATTGTAACTGCGGGGCTGAAATACAACACAGAGCCTACAATTACGCCAAGTCCTACCTGACCGATTACCTTAAATATCCCTTTAAGTCCCTGTTTGTCTTTTTTGAAAATCTTGATATAGTCATCAACAAAACCGATGACACCCATCCACAAGGTCGTCACGATTAAAAGAATAATATAAATGTTGTCAAGCTTTGTAAAAAGGAAAACCGGAATTAATGTAGCCATAATGATGATAAGCCCACCCATCGTTGGTGTTCCCGCTTTTTCATTCTGACCTGCCAGCCCAAGCTCCCTTACCGTCTCTCCAACCTGTTGGTTGCGAAGGAAATTGATGATTTTCTTCCCGAAAATGGTAGAAAGTGACAGCGACAATATAATCGCCAACGCCGACCTGAATGTAATATATTGAAACACTCCCGTACCGGGTACGTTCATTTCTTTGTGCAGGTAATCAAATAAATAGTACAGCATATTGCTACTTGTTGAGTTGTTCCAAAAATTCCTTTACGATTTGCATATCGTCAAAATCATATCTTACCCCCTGAATTTCCTGGTAGGTTTCATGTCCTTTCCCGGCAATCAGGATAATATCGTTTGCTTCGGCAAGCTGGCAGGCGGTTTTTATAGCCTGTTTCCTGTCGGTGATGGAGATTGTCTTTTTATAAAATTGAGGCTCGATGCCTTTTTCCATATCTGCAATGATGGCCTCAGGATCTTCTGTCCTGGGATTGTCGGACGTGATGATCACTTTGTCGCTTAATGCCGCTGCAATTCCTGCCATCAGGGGCCTTTTGGTTTTATCGCGATCGCCTCCGCAACCAACAACGGTGATGAGTTGTTCGTTTTTGGTACGGATGTCGCCAATGGTTTTCAATACATTTTCCAGGGCATCCGGAGTGTGGGCATAATCGACCACAGCAGTAATTTTCTGACCGGAAATGATGAATTGAAATCTTCCGGAAACACTTTCCAGTTCGGAAAGCAATCTTAAAACCTCTAAACTTTCGAGCCCAAGTTCGATTGCAGTGCCATAAATCGCCAGTAGATTGTAAGCGTTGAAAGTACCTATCAATCTCACCCAAACCTCGTTGCCATTGATTTTAAGCAATAATCCCGATAATTGATTTTCGAGGATTTGTGCTTTATAATCTGCATAAGATTTTAGCGCATAAGTGACTTTTTTCGCCGCAGAGTTCTGCAGCATTACCAGGCCATTTTTATCATCGAGATTCGACAAGGCAAAGGCTGATTTTTCCAAATGGTCGAAAAACGACTTTTTGACGTCACGATATTCTGCAAAAGTGTCATGATAATCCAAATGATCATGCGACAAGTTGGTAAAAACACCACCGGCAAAAAGCAGGCCCTCGGTGCGCTTTTGATGGATTCCGTGAGAACTGACTTCCATAAAACAAAACTCCACACCCACCTCATTCATCGCCTTCAGGAAACGATTAATTGTCAAAGGATCCGGAGTGGTGTGTGTTGCCTTATATTCGACTTCATCCACCAAAATCCTTACAGTAGAAATCAGTCCAACCTTATATCCGGCTTTCTTAAATAACTGATACAACAGTGAAGCAACCGTTGTTTTGCCGTTCGTTCCTGTAATACCAACCAATTTAAGATTCCTTGACGGATTGTCGTAGTAATTATCGGCCATAAAAGCCAAAGCGGCATTGGTGTCTTTTACTTTTACGTACGTAATTCCGGTAACGATAATTTCAGGGAAAGTATCGCAGACAATGGCAATCGCACCTTGGTTTATTGCTTTTTCAATAAAATCATGACCATTCGAAAGTGTGCCGCGAATGGCGACAAAAACATCGTTTTCAGCTATTTTCCTCGAATCAAAATCGATTGCATTGATTTCTACATCGGTACTGCCTTTAACAGCATCGATGGAAACCCTGTACAATATGTCTTTTAAGGTGCTCACGATAATTCAAGTATTACGGTTCTTGATTTGGCTATGCGTTCTCCGGCGGGCATTGACTGTTTCTTTACTTTTCCAACACCGATTGCTTTCACTTTCAAGCCCAAGTTTTCGAGTAAGGCCACAGCATCCATTCCGGCCATGCCTTTTACATTTGGCATTTTATTTGGTGTATTTTGCGCTTTGGCATCATAATTATTATAACTTTTTTCCTGAACGGCAATCTTCTTTTTCAGTGTCTTGATTTCGTTCATTGATGGAGAATCAGTAAAAATCTTCTGAGCAATACGCTTAAAGACCGGTCCGGCTACGTCTGCACCATAATAATTATTGTTCACCGTGCTTGGCTTGTGCACCACTACAATGCATGAATATTTAGGCGCATCTGCTGGAAAATAACCCACGAACGATGATGCATAATATTGATTGGCACCTCCATTTTTAGCATAGTCGACCTGCGCAGTACCAGTTTTCCCGGCCATCGAGAAATCTTTGGAATAGAGATTTTTTCCGGTTCCGCGCTTTACTACATTTTTCAAAATCTCCCGTACTTTGGACAATGTTTCATCCGAACAGATTTTCGGATTAATGACTACTTTATCGTATTTTTTGATGGTCTTATTCCATTCTTTTATCTCCCTTACGAAAATCGGCTTGATCATTTCCCCATTATTAGCAACAGCATTGTACAGGCAAAGCGTTTGTAAAGGCGTCACCGAAACCCCATATCCGAAAGCCATCCATGGTAATGATAACTTCGACCAGCGTTTTTCCTTAGGTTGCGGAATGTAAGGACGGCCTTCACCCTGGAACGGCAATCCCAGTGGCTTATTTAATCCATAGCTGTTGATTCTGTCCACAAACTCCTGAGGATTGTTCTTGTAGTTGTTGTACACGGCCTGCACCATCACCGTATTGGAGGACACTTCAAAGCCTTTTGCCAAAGAAACGCTGCCGGAGGTACGGTGTGAATCTTCAACATCATGTCCCCAGTATTTTATCAATCCGTCGTGTTTGTCAAAAACAGCGCTCGTATCAATCTTTTTGTCATCAATCAGCGCAATCAGATCCAGCAGTTTAAAAGTGGAACCTGGTTCGTGCGACTCTGCAACGGCATAATTCTGCGTTTCATAATAGGTGCCGTCATTGCCCTTTCCAAGATTTGCAATGGCGCGGATTTCACCGGTTTTGGTTTCCATGACGACCACACAGCCATGATCGGCATCATAATCCTGAAGCTGTTTCAGCAAGGCATGGTGTGCGATATCCTGAATGTACACATCAATTGTGGAAATAACATCATAACCGTCACGAGGCTCTACCTCATTGTTATCTCGTAAAGGTTTCCACTGGCCTTTGGCTATTTTTTGTTTCAGGATCTTACCGTCTGTGCCATTGAGGTATTTGCGATAAGCCCATTCGATTCCTTTGCCGTCGGGTGTTCCGTCAGGATTGATCCTTTCGTAACCTATAGTACGCTCCGCAATCAGTCCGATTGGGTGTTCACGAACCGTTTGCTGTTCGATAATGATGCCGCCTTTGTATGCACCAAGATTAAACAACGGAAAGCCTTTGATGGCAACATATTGTGTATAACTTAAATTTCTCGCGACTAAAAAATACCTGTCTTTGTTGTTTCTGGCGCGCTGCAGTCCGGAAAGATAATAGCTTGCCGGTTTGCCAAGCAGCTTCGATAACGAGTCGGCAAGTGCAACGACATTTTTCTTAAAATCTTCGGCTTTCGGTGCCAGGGCATCAAAACGGATTTTGTAATTTGGGATAGAAGTGGCGAGCAGGCTGCCGTCAGAAGAGTACAGGTTTCCTTTATTGGCGGGAATTACAAAATTCTTGACGGTTCTTTCCTTGGCCAGCTTTTTGTAATGGTCGCCTTCCACCCACTGGATATTGGTTAGTTTCACGACAATAGCGCACGCCATGACAAACAGGGCAAACCCAACCAGGTAGATGCGGTAAGAAATATTTTTTTCTTCTATTGCCATATTTTATCTAAAAAACCTTTTTCTTTTTCTTTTTTTACTTTAATCTTCACCGGCGGAACTGATGACGGAAAAATCTGTTTCCCTGCCATTTTCTCCGAAACCGTTGATTCCATGCGGAGCTTCATTAATTCTGAGCGACGGTCGACAAATTCAGACCGGAGTTCCTTGACCTCATTGGTCAGCTCCGTGATCTTGAAAACTTTTTGCTCGTAGCGGTTCGTATTGGCGATCATCGCAAGGACAATCAGGATAATGAAAACAATAAAACGCCAGTTTTTGTTGGCGTCTTCGTTCACCAGGAACCTTGCTTTCAATAAACTGTAAACCCCTTTTTTCATTTCTAAAGTTTTTCAGCAATCCTTAATTTGGCGCTGCGCGCACGGTTATTCATTCTGATTTCCGCCTCAGTTGGCACAACCAGCTTTCCGATCAATTTAAACGGGACCGAAAAATTCCCGAACATATCGCGCTCCGGCTCTCCTTCAAACATGCCGTTTTTCATAAATCTTTTCACCAGCCTGTCTTCAAGTGAATGGTATGAGATCACACTCAGCCTGCCTTCCGGCTTAAGGATTTCGAGTGATTGTTCCAAAAAATCCTTCAGCACGTCCATTTCACGGTTCACTTCTATGCGGATCGCCTGATACATCTGAGCCAGGATTTTATGGCTTTTATGCTGCGGCAGGAAGCGGCTTAATACCACTTTTAATTGTTCCGTATTTTTGATCGGATCCTTGTCGCGCGCTTCGAGAATGACCCTTGCAATGGCCGGGGCGTTTTTCAGTTCGCCGTAATCCAGGAAAACCCTCCGTAAATTTGTTTCATCATATTCATTGACTACGCGATAGGCATTTAAATCATTTTTCCGACTCATCCTCATGTCAAGTTCCGCGTCAAAACGGGTAGAAAAGCCGCGTTCCGCCACGTCAAACTGATGGGAAGAAACACCCAGGTCGGCCAGGATCCCATCCACTTTCGTAACATTATAAAACCTGAGATATCTTTTTAGGAATTTGAAATTTTCACTAATCAGTGTAAAACGATCATCGGCCAGCGCATTTGCAATAGCATCTTCATCCTGATCAAAGGCAAACAACTTTCCGTTTGGACCTAACCTGCTCAATATTTCCCTAGAATGTCCACCGCCGCCAAACGTCACATCAACATAAACCCCGTCAGGATTGATATTGAGTCCGTCAACAGTTTCGCTTAGCAGTACCGGATTATGATAGTCCATTGTCGTCATCATTTACATCGCCCATTACTTCTTCGGCCAGATCGGCAAAATCTTCATCGCCGCCGGCAATTGATTGTTCATACAAATGTTTGTCCCAGATTTCTACGATATTTACTTTGGACGAAAACACCACATCCTTGACAATGCTGCTGTAGGCCGCAAGGTCTTTCGCTACCAGGAGCCTCCCTACCTCGTCAATTTCAACAACTTTCACGCCTGCCATAAACTTGCGGATAAAGTCATTATTCTTCTTATTGAAGCGGTTGAGCTTATTGATTTTTGCCATCATTAAATTCCACTCCGCCATCGGCCATAGTTCGAGGCATTTGTCGAATACGGAACGTTTCAGGACAAAACCGTCCTGCAGCGAGGCTGAAAGCTGCTTCTTCAAAGGAGCCGGCAATAGCAGCCTTCCTTTTCCATCAGCCTTACATTCATATGTTCCTATAATGGTATTCAACGAGTTACACTTTAGTATGATTGAAAGCAAAAATAAATAATTATTTCCCACATTTTACCTAAATTTCCCACTTTGTTGATAAGTTTACCCTTTTGTCAACCAAAACCCCAAAAAAGACAATGGCTCATATTTTGAAAGAACGTCAGGAATATCTAATTTTCTGAATTAAAAGGGCATTTTTAACCGCTTTACAGCCAATAATGATGATTAAAAATCAATTATTTTTGTAAGAAGAAATTTTTTAAAACTCAGAAAACATTGAAAACTAAGACTTTAAAGCTCCTTTTATTAAAACACGAAATAATACCACTCTAACCGTGTCTTTGGTCATAAAATCATATATTTGCGTGAAAGCCAAAGCCTGACCAAAATGAGCCAAGACCTTAAAAAAGAAGGAAAATACAAGTATTTCGAAGCCGGCGAAGGCACTCCCATTATCATCCTGCACGGTTTGATGGGCGGATTGAGCAACTTTGACGGCGTCGCGGAGTATTTTCCAAAACACGGTTATAAAGTTGTAATTCCTGAATTGCCTATTTATACACAAAGTATCCTCAAGACGAATGTCAAGGCCTTTGCAAAGTATGTAAAGGACTTCATTACATACAAAGGCTTTGATCGCGTCATCCTCCTCGGAAATTCACTCGGGGGGCATATTGCGCTGTATCACACAAAAATGTATCCGGAAAAAATGCTTGCCCTTGTCATCACCGGTAGTTCAGGGCTTTATGAAAGCGCAATGGGCGACAGTTACCCAAGACGGGGCGATCGTGATTATATCAAGAAAAAAGCAGAAGAGGTTTTTTATGATCCAAAGATTGCCACGCCTGAAATTATCGAAGAGGTGTATACGATGGCCAATGACAGGATCAAACTGATCAAGACGCTGACCATCGCCAAAAGTGCGATCCGCCATAATATGGCAAAAGATTTACCGAAAATGCATGTCCCTACCTGCATTATCTGGGGAAAAGACGATAAAGTTACGCCTCCGGATGTCGCTGTGGAATTCGATAAACTATTGCCACATTCCTCGCTTTACTGGATTGATAAATGCGGCCACGCAGCGATGATGGAGCATCCTGACGAGTTCAACCAATTGATGCACGAATGGCTTAAAAAGCACCATTTTTAGTATTAAGCAATAACCGCGCGTTCCTTACAGACAGCGGTTTCTTTTTTATAAAAGCAAAACATGAAAATCAACACCGCTGAATTTGTAATCAGTAATTCCGAAGTAGCGAAATGTCCAAAAGACATGCTCCCTGAGTATGCTTTCATCGGGCGTTCCAATGTTGGAAAATCGTCGTTGATTAATATGCTGACCAACAATAAGCATCTTGCAAAAACCTCGTCCAGACCCGGTAAGACGCAGCTGATCAATCATTTCCTGATAAACAAAAACTGGTTTTTGGTTGACTTACCCGGGTATGGCTACGCAAAGGTTTCCAAAAAGACCAAGGCGATTTTCCAGAAATTCATCACTGATTATTTTGAAAAAAGGGAGCAGCTTGTCTGTGCTTTCATATTGATTGATATCCGTCATGAAGCACAGGCGATCGATTTGGAATTCATCACCTATATAGGGGAAATCGAAA
>CALRKC020000095.1:0-7729 GCA_943367895.1 Erythrobacter sanguineus
ACAAACCCGCTACCAGTCCGCCGACATTTCCCCACTGGGCAATTGCACTTTTAAGGGAAATATTTTGTTTTAATACCGATCTGGCATCAGCCGTTTTCAATTCAATCTGCGGATGGATCACGGTCGCATACATTTCAGAAGGACTTTCAATTTTAATAATGTCCAAGGGGTCATAACTTCGCACTAACGTAAACCCACCCAATAGTGCAGGAGCCACATTGTCTGCATGGGCACTGCCGCTGGCGAGCTTTTCGCCCTGCATCGCAAATTTTACCAGTTCCTTCGCCGAAAATGGATTGCCTAAAAGCGCATTGATTCCGAAAACCGCTCCGGCTGAACTTGCTGCAGAGCTTCCGATTCCGCTTCCCGCCTTGATTTTTTTGTAAATTTCGATCTCAAAACCGAAATCAGTTACAACTTCCTCAAGCATGGCCAAAGCCGCCACACCGGAAACGTTTTTTTCGGTTTCCAAAGGAAGGTCGGCACCGTCTATTTTTACAATCCGAACGCCTTTTGTCGCCGATTTCCTGATAATCATTTCATCGCCAACATTGTCAAGGCATACACCCAGCACATCGAAACCGCAAGAGAGGTTCGCGATGGTGGCGGGACAAAAAATCTTAATTTCGTTCATGATTAGCAAATTAGCTGGTTGGCGAATTAGTGAATGTTAACCGTGTTAAAGGCATTCGCTAAATTGCTAATTGCCTCATTTGCTACTTTACACATTCCCCACACGAATTACGTCCGCAAAAATTCCCGAGGCCGTAACGGCCGCTCCGGCGCCGGCACCTTTTATAATCAAGGGCTGGTCGACATAGCGATCGGTGTAAAACAAGACGATATTGTCTTTTCCTTCGAGGTTATAAAAATCATGGCCTTTCGGGATCATCTGCAAGCCTACGGAAGCTTTTCCGTTTTCAAACTGTGCGACATATTTCAGTCGGCAGTCTTTCGCAGCGGCTTCTTTGTACAATGCGTCAAAATGGGCGGCGTTTGCGGTAAGTGAACTGAAAAAATCGGGAACATTGTCGGTATCCAAAGATGCCTGGGGTAAAAAGGATTTGTTTTCAATGTCGTTGATTTCCATTTCATAGCCGCTTTCCCGTATGAGAATCAGTATTTTACGCGCTACATCCACGCCTGATAAATCGATTTTAGGATCAGGTTCTGTAAAGCCCTGAACACCGGCTTCTTTTACGACATCGTGGAATGAGGCATTTTCGTTAAAATTATTGAAGATGAAATTTAAGCTTCCCGACAAAACGGCCTGGATCTTATTGACTTTATCTCCCGAAGCGATCATCCTTTTGAGCGTGTCAATAATCGGCAATCCGGCACCCACATTGGTTTCAAAAAGAAACGGCGCGTTGTATTTACGGGATAGGTTTTTAAGGTTTTTATAATTTTCAAATCCGGAAGCGCAGGCAATCTTGTTACAGGTAACTACCGCGATATTCTTTTCCAGATATTGGGCATAAGTTTTAGAAATCTCTTCATTTGCGGTGATGTCAACAAAAACACTGTTGCGCAGGTTCAATGTTTTGACACGTTCAACAAATGTTTCCTTATCGGCCTTTTCGCCATTATCAAGCAGGTTTTTCCATTCTTTCAAAGGAATACCGTCTTCATCAAAAAGCATTTTTCGGGAATTCGAAACACCAATCAGTCGTACATTGATTTTGAGGTTTTCCTTCAGGTATCGCTTTTGGCTGCTGATTTGCTCCATGAATTTTTCACCCACATTCCCGACACCCATCACGAAAAGGTTCAGCTGTTTGATGTTGTCTTCAAAAAAGCGTTCGTGCAGTGTATTCAGGGCTTTTTGTACGTCTTTTTCGTTGATTACTACCGAGATATTCCTTTCGGAAGCACCCTGTGCTATTGCACGGATATTCACGTTGTTTTTTCCCAATGTGCTGAACATCTTTCCACTCAGGCCCTGGTGGTTTTTCATGTTTTCGCCGACAAGCGCAACGATACATAGATTTTTCTCAACAATACACGGATCTATCCTGTGTTGCGCGATTTCGACTTCAAAGGCCACATCAATCCCGGCTTTCGCAGCATCAGCATCGTCATTAAGGACGCCGATACAAATGGAATGCTCAGAGGAAGCCTGTGTAATAAAAATTACGTTGATGTTTTTGCCTGAAAGCGCTTCAAACAACCTTTTGGAAAATCCTGTAACCCCAATGATACCGGAACCTTCAATGGTGAGCAACGCTATCTTATCCATATGGCTGATGCCTTTAATAGGATTGGATTGCAGGTTATTTTCGTTGGAAATATAAGTGCCGACAGCTTCCGGCTCAAACGTGTTTTTAATCAGTATCGGAATGTTCAGGTTCAAAACCGGCTGGATCGTCGGTGGATAGAGTACTTTGGCCCCGAAATGCGACAATTCCATGGCTTCCTGATACGAAATGCGCTCAATCGGCTGTGCCTGTTTTACCAGTTTGGGATTCGCGGTAAACATACCGTTTACATCGGTCCATATTTCGAGTTCTGATGCATTAAGGGCTGCTGCTGCAATGGCTGCGGTATAGTCCGATCCGCCACGGCCTAACGTGGTATTATTGCCGTCAGTGGAAGCGGCTACAAAACCCGGTATAACGGTGACGCGCTCGGTATTCCGGCTGAAATATGTTGAAATGAGTTCGTTGGTAATTTCAAAATTCACGGCCGCTTTTCCAAAACTGCTGTTGGTCCTGATAAGTTCCCGGCTGTCCATGAATCCCGTGTCAGCACCAAAATCGGCGTCATGTTTCATCGCTTCGGAAATGATGTACGACGACAGGATTTCCCCAAAACCAACAATCGTATCGGATGTCCTTGCCGATAATTCGCCCAGCAGAAAACAGCCGTCCAGCAGGGTATCCAAATGATTTATGATTCTTTTTACATGGCTTAGCAATGCACTTTGGTGGTTAATTGGAATTAATTCCTTTATCGCATCAAGGTGTTTCTGCTCAATCAGGCGCGAGATTTCCTTGTAGTTTTCATTCTTTGCGGCTGCCTCGGCGGAGGCCTTAAGCAACAGGTCGGTAACGCCACTAAAGGCTGAAACCACTACTACAAGTCGGCTTTCTTTTGATTTGTTTTTAACGATTTGAAGTACGCGGGAGATATTTGCGGCATCGGCAACTGAAGTGCCGCCAAATTTTAGAATTTTCATTGTGGGTAATTTTTGGAATGTAAAGCGATGTTGTTTTCTTACGAAAAATCAGGATACAGGATGATATGTGACAAATTTACCCCAAAGGGGTTGTAGTAGTGCCGGACGTTGTGCCTGTGGCAAACGATTTTTCCGAAAGGGAGAATATGTAAGCTTTGTTCGTCATATCTATTGTGCCAAAAATACATTTTTTTAAATATAATCACAGCTTCTGTGAAATTTTTATTAAAATCTCATGAAATGTAGCATATACAACATACTATAAATTGTTTTTTTATTTAATTCCTGTAAAAAATACTGATTCCTGAATTTAAGCCTTTACCTTAGCTTGAATTATTATCAACAAATCTTGGATTTTAACCGCCGATTGCGGAATTTTGAGGCATTCAATCAAACCAAAAATGGACAATAACCACTATATCAGCTCTGAGATACTAACGCTGGAGCAGATTAACGACATTATCGTGCAGCATAAGACCATTGCACTTTCAGAAGAGGCAAAGGTCAATATCCAGAAATGCCGCGATTACCTTGACAATAAAATGCAATCCCACGACGAACCGATTTATGGTATCAATACCGGATTTGGCTCGCTTTACAATATTAAGATTTCAAAAGAGAACTTATCAAAACTTCAGGAAAATCTGGTCAAGTCGCATGCCTGTGGCATTGGTGATGAGGTGCCGCTGCCTGTGGTAAAACTGATGTTGCTGCTTAAGATTCAATCGTTGAGCTACGGAAATTCAGGAGTTCAATTACTGACGGTCGAAAGACTGGTTGATTTTTACAACAATGATATCCTGCCGGTGATTTATACGCAGGGGTCGTTGGGGGCTTCGGGTGATTTGGCTCCGTTAGCTCATTTGTCATTACCACTTCTGGGCTTGGCCGAAGTGTATTTTGGGCATAAGAAAGTGCAGGCAATGGATGTACTGACGCATTTTGGATGGAAACCAATAGAACTGCAGTCGAAAGAAGGCCTTGCTTTGCTTAACGGTACGCAATTCATGAGTGCGTATGGTGTTTATGTATTGCTTAAAGCCTGTAAGTATTCTTATCTCGCTGATTTAATCGGCTCCGTTTCCCTCGAAGGGTTTGATGGGCGTGTAGAGCCGTTTAATGAATTGATACACTACATCAGGCCACACAAAGGTCAGGTCGTAACGGCCCGCCGTGTCACCGAATTCCTTGAAGGCAGCCAGATTATCACGCAACATAAGCAACATGTGCAGGATCCTTACTCTTTTCGTTGCATCCCTCAGGTGCACGGTGCTTCCAAGGATGCAATTGATTATGTGAAAAAGGTATTCAAGACCGAAGTGAATTCGGTGACGGATAACCCGAACATTTTCTGGGAAAGCGACAAAATCATTTCCGGTGGAAATTTCCACGGACAGCCGTTGGCATTGGCATTGGACTTTATAGCCATCGCTTTATCTGAATTGGGAAGTATCTCCGAAAGGCGTACCTATCAGCTGATTTCAGGTTTACGCGGACTTCCTGCATTCCTGGTAGAAAATCCGGGACTAAATTCAGGATTTATGATTCCGCAGTACACAGCCGCCAGCATTGCAAGCCAGAACAAACAATTATCAACTCCTGCCAGTATAGACAGCATTGTTTCTTCAAACGGACAGGAAGACCACGTCAGTATGGGCGCGAATGCTGCGGTAAAGGCGTTGAAAGTGATGGAAAACCTTGAAAGAATACTCGCGATAGAATTGATGAATGCCTCACAGGCGATCCATTTTCGGGAACCGCTGAAATCCAGTGATTTTATTGAAAGTTTCCTGAAATCTTATCGTGAGGATGTGCCGTTGGTGGGAGAGGATCGCATTCTGCATTACGACATTGCCAAAACAGTTGATTTCCTGAACAGTTTCCAGATAGAAGAAGATTTGTTTAGTTAGCGAATGAAATAATTAATTGACTGATTGGAAACTGCTATTGACTTGAAAAGAAAAAAATGAAAAATACTTGTATACATTGCCACGCGGAAAATGATCTGGCTTCTAAATACTGTTCAACTTGCGGTTATGCTTTGCCAGTTGTTCAGGCCGAGACTAATAATGATGCCGTCAAAACAGAAAAAAAGCCAAAGAATAAAACGAATCTTAATGTGAAGACCGTTATTGGAATCGTCATTGGATCTGTTTTTGGATATTATATTTCACAATTGATATTTAATCCGTCACAATCAGTAGATAAAAAGCTTACTGAGATGGCCGAAGAAATGAATAAAAACTGTCCGATGCGTTTGGACGAGTACACTTCATTAAAAAATGTGGTGGCGCTTCCAAATAAAACCGTCCAATATAATTATGTTTTAGTCGGTATTAAAAAGGCGCAGGTCAATCTGGATACGATTAAAAAGTATGTTTTTGCGGGCGCGTTGCAAAACGCAAAAACCAGTCCGGACATGAAAAATTTTCGGGACAATGATGTTACGATGAAATACCATTATTCCGATGAGGATGGGGTGTATGTTACGCAGTATGTGATGACTCCCGAGATGTATGCGAAGTAGAAAAATTCAATACCGCTAAATCCATTGTGCTCTCAAAACAATCCGTTTTATGAAAATCGTTATCTCCCCCGCCAAATCCCTCGACTTTGACTCGCCGTTGCCAACCGAAAGGCACACCAAACACGCGTTCATGAAGCAAAGCCGTTTGGTACAATCAGTAATCAAAAAGAAAAAGCCTGCAGAATTGTCTGAATTGATGGATATTTCCGAAAATCTGGCACAACTCAACTGGCAGCGCAATAGGAATTGGAAAACGCCTTTTACACCTGAAAACGCACGCCCGGCGATGTACGCTTTTAATGGCGATGTGTATCAGGGATTGGATGCGTATACAATTCCGTTGGAGAAACTCGATGCGTTACAAGACAGCCTGCGCATTCTTTCGGGCTTGTATGGTTTGCTGAAACCATTGGATTTAATCCAGCCATACCGTCTGGAAATGGGTACGCAATTACCTGTTGGCGAAAGCAAAAACCTCTATGAATTCTGGAAAGCCGATCTCACCAAAGCCTTGAATAAGGAATTAAAGAAAGGTGAACTCTTTATTAATCTTGCCAGCCAGGAGTATTTTGGGGCGATAGATGTAAAGGCTTTGAAAGTTCCGGTAATCACTCCGGATTTTAAGGATTTTAAAGATGGGAAACTTAAAACCATCAGTTTTTTTGCTAAGAAAGCACGCGGGATGATGGTACGCTATATTCTGGATACGAATGCGAAGACCATTGACGATTTAAAAGGCTTCAATTACGAAGGATATCAATTTGATGCCAATTTATCAAAGGGAAATCATTTGGTTTTCACAAGGTAGCTATTCACTCATTTTGTGTTTTCCGAGTTGCGTTTATAACTTTCAGTGTGATGATTACTAAAGATAAAGTGATCCAGATATAAAATAAGGCAGCATAGATGTATTGTAAAAACTGCTATTACCCATATAATATGCATATAGTAGGTAAGTATGGAAATACAGCTAATGAAACTTATGAAAGCCGACAGATGTAACCAAAAAGGTATCCGGATTTTTCCTTTCATAGGTTCTTATTGAAGTTTCTTAATATACTTCGCCACATCAACCATCGTTGCTACCCAGATATCCTTTTCCCGTTTCTTCAGGTATTCCAATAACTTCTGATGCTCTTCGGCATCAACATTCATCGGATGTTCCCCACCGACACCATGAAACAGGAATACAATAAACGAACCTGCTTTCTCAGCTTCTTCCACCTGTGCAATCATTTCTGCCGCAGTGGTGCCGTCTTCAACAAAAGCATTGATATTGGATAAATCCACTTGTTTTGCTGACGGAAAACCAGATGCTACGCCCCTGGCACCGACAAAATCATTTCTAAGGCCATTGTAATATAAGGTGTCGTGAATTGTAAAATCACCACAGGGATACGCAAATGTCCGCTCGTCTTTACCATCGATGGCTTTCAGTAAGGTATTATTAATCCTGATTTCATTGACCGCGCGCGCGGTGGTATATTTCGAAAGATCCTGTTCACTACCCACCCAATCGCGTCCCGGCAATGACCCGTCACAGGGATGGTTTAGGCTGTGATTGCCCAGTTCGTGTCCCTGTTTTGCGACCGTGCGCCATTCCTCAATCCGTCCGGAAACGGCAGGGGAAGAACCGATAAGGTAAAATGTCCCTTTGAGGTTAAACGAATTCAATGCAGGAATCACCTTGTCCAGGTGGATATTTAATGCGTCATCGTAAGTCAGGACTACAGCACATTTTTTTTCGTTCCAGGCTCTTGAATTGGTTTGGGAATAACTTAATCCCGTAGCGAAAACGGCGATGTATAGGTATTTAATTTTCATGATGGGAAACCTTATGGTTCAAAGATAGCGAAATTCCGCGCCCGGAGCGATGGATGTGTTACTCCTGAACTGCTGCAAAAAATCCGGACGCGATAAAGTTCCTGCGCCAGACGGGCCATACAGCTTCGAATTTTGCAACATCAACATTGAACTCTGACAGTAGTTTTTCCTTGGCGTCAGGAATTGACAGCCCACTTTTG
>CALRKC020000096.1:0-7695 GCA_943367895.1 Erythrobacter sanguineus
TGTGCAGTTCCCAATGCTTCATTCTGGTAATATATGGAGCCTTTTGCGCCAAGCTTTTCGGCGATGGCAATCAGGTCTTTTTCGACCTGTGATCCGAAATCCTCATGAATGATGAATGCAATCTCCTCAATATCCTGATGGATCACCCCGGCGATGTCTTCTACCAAACGGTGTACGATTGGTTTTCCGGCAATGGGAATTAAAGGTTTTGGAACCGTTAAGGTGTGTGGACGTAATCTCGAGCCGCGTCCGGCCATGGGTACGATTATTTTCATTTTTTTAGTTTTTCTAATCCGTGTTTCTCTGCAAAAGTATTATAAATATCGATTTTGTCTTCTTTTCTCAAATTTGCCAATATTTCCCTTATGACGTTTATGGCGTCTTCCTCATAAGCAGATCCCGCTTTGTCATAAATGACAAGTGCTTTAAATGCACTTTCCAATGCATTGGCGTAGTCTTTTGTTATATTCTGTTGTCTTGAAATGCCATAAAATCCTTCTGCATCATCAGGATAAACGTCTATATATTTTTCATATGCAGCGATTGCATTCTGGTGTTCTCCAAGTAAATCATATGCTGCAGCCCTGTTCATGAGTGGGACAGATCCTTTCGGATCAAGTTTTAATGATTTATCATAACACTCTATTGCCTGTCTGAGACGATTTGTCCTGCGATAACATACCCCAAGATTGTCCCAGGCAAAGGCGAAGTTAGGGTCTTTTTTAACGGCTTTGGTGAATTCAACAATCGCTGACTCATACTCCTCTCTGGATAAAAAGGTTTGCCCTTTTTCATAAAAGACAAGTGCTTTACTGTTTTCAGAATAGGAATTTTTATGTTCTTTATTATTTGTTTCCAGTAGATCTTTCAACGCAGGACAATCTTTCATGAGTTTTCGTTGGATTCCATCGTAATCCCTATCCACTGCTACAACGAAGTTTTTGTCACCTGCTATGGTAATCGTATCCTGGTCTCCTGTAAATTTTACTGAGTCAACCATTTTAAGCATCTGACTCATTATATCAGCTGTCTGCAGGCGTATAATGGCTCCGGTAACACAGCTTCGTATTGAATCATTTTTGGGTTCGTCCGACAGATTAATGTCGATTTTATAAAGGCAATCACAGGCTTCCTTAATCAGTTGAGGGCTGTATTCTTTATCCTGGGACAACAAATTTGATGTGCCTGCAAAAAATACTATGCATAATAAAAGGAGCTTGTTCTTTTTCATATTGATTGAAGTATTTATTTAGTCCCGGTACTGCCAAACCCACCTTCCCCGCGTGAGGTTTCGCTTAAAACATCGACTTCAAGCCACTCTGCACGCTCGTGTTTTGCGATGACGAGTTGTGCGATGCGTTCGCCATTTTCGACGGTGAAATCCTCATTCGATAAATTTACTAAAATCACTCCGATTTCCCCGCGATAATCTGCATCAACTGTTCCGGGGGAATTCAGGACGGTGATGCCCTTCTTGGCGGCCAATCCGCTGCGCGGGCGTACCTGTGCTTCGTATCCGATTGGCAGCTCGATGTACAGGCCGGTTTTGATGATGGCCCTTTCCAATGGTTTTAAGATAACCGGCTCCGTGAGATTCGCACGAAGGTCCATCCCGGCGGAGGCGATGGTTTCGTAATTCGGGAGTGCGTGTTGTGACTGGTTGACGATTTTTACTTTCATGTCTGTGTTTTAATTGGTGTCGGAGGCCCTAGCCCTGATGGAAGCGGCATCCTTTTTCTGCCTTCTTCAGGCAGGAAAAGATACAGCGGACAGCAGGAACAGCTCCTAATGCTTCTTACGATGGATAATCCTGTTTAATGTTTCTTTTTCACTGTAATATATAAAATATAGGAAAAGCAGCAGTAGCGGGATGCCGACGAAATAGTTCTCGCGGCAGTAATAAAATGAGATCGCGGAGAACAGTATGGACAGCCCGAGGTAGCCTCCGATTTTTTTACTGTCATACGGAATCGGGTAATGGCGGTTGCCCCAGAGGTATGAAATCAGCATCATGCTGCCATAGGCGGCGATGGTGGCAATGGCCGAACCCATATAGCCGTCGTAGCCGTTGTTTTCAAAAACGGGTATCAGGATGAAGTTCAGTACCAGCGTGATTACGGCGCCAATAACGGAAATGTACGCGCCGATATAGGTTTTGTCGATGAGCTTGTACCAAACGGAAAGGTTGGTGTAAATTCCGAGGAAGAAATTGGCAAGGATGATCAGCGGGACCACTTTCATGGCTTCCCAGTATTCGGGGTTTGGGATCATGATTTTCTTGAAGATATCTGCAAAAACGATAACGAACAGCAGGATGAATGATCCGAATATTACAAAGTATTTGGTGATCGTGGCGTAGGTCTGGCTGGCGTTTTCGTTGTCGGCATGGCTGAAGAAAAACGGCTCGATTCCGAGCGTATACGCGGTGCGGTACAATACCATGAACAATCCGAGCTTGTAGCAGGCGGCATAGACTCCCACTTCGGCCTTGGCAATATCGGCCGGCAGCAGCTTTTCAAGGATGATTTTATCGAACTGGTCGTTGATGGCGAATGCGATGCCGGCAACCAATATCGGCAGGCCGTACTTCATCATGCGTTTCCACAGTTTGAAATCGAACTGCCATTTGATGTTGAAATAATTGGGGGAAAGCACGAGCAATGTGAGTCCGCTGGCAATGATATTTGACACAAAAATATAGCCTGCCTGAAAATCCTGAAAGTAAAATCCGCTGAGGAACGAATCCGGCCATGCCTTTGCGATCTTCGGGAGGTAAATCAGGAAAAAGACGTTCAGCAACAGGTTGATCCCCACATTCCCGATTTTGATAAAAGCGTAAAACAAGGGGCGCCCGTGGGCACGCAGTTTTGAGAATGGGATTATGGCAAGCGCATCGAGCACGATAATCCAGATCGTATAGGTGATAAAACGGACGTCGAAGCCGATCAGGTTGGCGAGCGCGTTGCGGAATAAAAGAGCGCCACCCAGAAAAACGACCGAGGACCAAAACAGTGATACGGTGGAGGTGGAAATGACGTTGTCCTTGTTTTCATCCTTGTTGTTGTAAAACCTGAAAAACGAGGTTTCCATGCCGTAGGCCAGGATGACATTGAAGAAAATGATGTACGCAAAAATGACGTTTACCGAACCGTATTCCGCCTTGTCAAGCAGTTTTACATAAAGCGGGACGAGCAGGAAGCTGAAAATCCGTGGCAATACCGTGGCCAGGCCGTAGATTGCGGTTTGTTTGAAAAGATTTTTATACAGGCTCAAGGATCTCCGAAATTATTTGTGGTTCAAAAATAACCAATCTTTGTGTTTTGTTGTGCTTAAGGAGCTAATAATTGTTTCGCTGAAGACCTAAAACCAGATTTTGCTTTGCTGTTATAAATATTTTCATATTTTTGGATTCCATTTAAGACAATTTTAACATACCAATTATTCACTTTCATTCCCAAAAACATTTATGAAGAAACATTTTCTGCTCTTTACAGCAGGCTCGTTATTTTTCCTTAACTGTGAAAAACCTGATCCCGCCTGCTTTCTGTCAAGCCCCATCGTAACAGTGAACGGGCAGACCGCTACTGATGAACCTGTCTCAGTTACCATCCTCGAAAACGGAAATCTCAATCTATCTACGGAGCAATATGATGGGTACAGTTATCACTGGACCGGGCCAAACAGTTTTGTGTCAGATGAAGCAAGTCCGGTCATTTCCAATGCCACCAATGCGGCTTCAGGAGAATACACGTTAACCCTGAGCAAAGGTATCTGTAGCAGCGAAACGGTAACGAACATATCGGTCCAGGCAATTACGCCGCCATGCACCCTGCAGAACAACAGGCTTAGCTTTGCAAACAATGTTATCCCGGCCCTTACTTTTTATTCCATACTGGGCTCGGCGACCTCCGGTGTTTTTGTACTCGATGCATCGGGCAGCAATGGCGATCTGACGATTCGTTTTTCATCACCGACACCGCCGGAAACCGGGATATATACCGTTAGTACCGATTGCCCTACATCCTTCCTTGGCTCGTCAGAATTGTGCATTTCTATTGTTACACAAAATAATTATGGTTATGCTGAATCAGGCACTGTGTATGTGACGAAAGGAAATGACGGGAAATATTCCGTTTCATTCTGTGATGTGCCTTTGCGATTGGGGAGTGTCGGAATTTTTAATGCTTCTGCTAAAATAACACAAAACTAAAGATGAAAAAACTCATTTTATTTATCGCGTTCTGTCTAATGACGGCAGCGGAAGTTTCAGCACAAAACTCCATCATTGTAAAAAAAGACGGTGAAAAAATCAAGGTAGATGATAACACGCTTGATGTGATTATTGTTGACAAGCGGGTCAGGTACAGACTGGTTGGCAAAACGTGGGACAAATTTGTTACGTTCAAGGATCTTGATTATGTAAAAACCGGCAGCATCTTATTTAAGAGTTTCAGGCTTGATGGTAAGAAAAAGGATCGTGCCTTTTTTGTGCTTGGCGAATCAAAGGACAAAAAACTCATCAGTATGGCGGTGACTTATTCTACAAAACTTTCTTCGACCAATTATTATGAAATTAAGGTAATCGATAAAGACAGTAATGTAATTGAAAGTTACGAGTTTTCCGGTATTAAGAGCGATCGCAAGAAGAGAGCAGCGGTAGCGCCCATGATCCGCAAACATTTTGCAGATTGCCCGGATGTCATCGGCAGACTTGACAAATTTGATGCCGAAGATGACGATAGTCTGGAAATACTGGGCTTCTTAGCTGAGCCTGTTTACATTAACTGCCAATAATTTATACAATCATGAGATATATCTATTTGTCTTTTATGCTTATGCTGACAGCAATGCTGCAGGCACAGGCTCCGGGTGGTTTTGCAGCTTTTGCAGGACTGAATGCCACTTCATTCGAATCCGATGATTTGCTTGCTGAAGGTGGTATGGGTTACCGTGCAGGAGTTGTTTTCCTTTGCGGATACCATGAAACTTATAACTATCAATTTGAATTCGCCTATAACCAAAGTAAACTTAATCTACTTGCGGTGGATTCGAATTACAACCGTATCGCCGATTCGAAATATAATTATACCAGCACCGAAGTTGGCCTATATTTAAATTACTACATTCTCGTTCCTGAAGAGGATGCGTTTTTTCTTGGCCCACAGTTAGGCGGAACTTTTTATATTGGTAATACCCTTGAACCGGCCGGTGGCGGGAATACGGAAAATGAAAATTACCTGCCGTACCTATTGGACGAAAATCAACTGCAGGATATCAACAAAATTAATTACAGTGCAGGTCTTGGTGTTACCGGCGGATATAATAACTTCAGGTTCGACCTTAGGTATAATCTGGGTTTAAGCAATGTACTCAAAGGCGTGCAGACTAACAGTTATGACGAATCCAACCTATATAATGGTCCAACGCTTGAAGGAAAAATGAACATGTTTACTTTTTCCATCAACTATCGATTCCTTACCTTATTTGGAAATTAAATCCTGAATCAGGATAAAGATTAAGCCGCTTTTTTGTAAAGCGGCTTTTTTATTTATACCCAAATCTGCATTCTAATTTTGCATCCAATGACTTACATTTGCTGCGAAATCTGCTATAATGAAAAAAATCCTGACGCTCATCCTGCTTTTTACTTTTGCCTTAGCCACTTCCCAATCGCCTGAAACGAAGAAGACACCTACTGTAATTACGCGCCACGGCGTTTCCTACACCGATGATTACACCTGGCTAGAGCAGATGACTTCCACCGAAACCAAAAACTGGGTTGAAGCGAATAACCAGGTTACCGATGCGGCGATAAAACTGGCGAGGAAATCCTATGATCCGATTTCAAAAATAAAGGAGTACGATTATTTGTCCTCGAATCCGCTGCCTGTACGCAAAGGGGCTTACTTTTATTCGCGCTACCGCACCGATAAGAATTATCCGGCTGCGCTTTATTACCGGAAAACACTCAAAGGCAATTCGATTGAGCTGGTAGATCCTTACAAAATCGCGAAAAACAAGAATGTGGTGCTGGACTATTTTATGCCGTCCAACAATTCGGTTTATATGGCTTATATGCTGAGCCAAAACGGTGGTGACCGAAAGGAAATCCGGTTTTGCCCTTTTTCCGGCAACGCGAAAATCGATGACCTGATTACTGACGTGAAATTCTCCGGCGTCAGCTGGAATGGCGACAAGGGGATTTTCTATAAAAAGAACCTTAATAAAAGCACGTTTGCACGGGATTCTACGTATCAGTTGTTTTATCACAGAATCGGGACAGACCAAAGCACGGACAAACTGATTATGGATACCAGCGCCAACGATGGCAGCATCAGTTTCCACACAAAGGACAATTACCTGTTTGTAACGGAATCGAGCCGTAAAAATGCAAAAACCAATTACTACTACTGCTTTCTCGACGATGAGGAATTCAATCTTGTAAAATATTATGAAAATGATGTCCCGGGATTTGATTTCTTTGGCTACAGCGGTGGCCGGGTTTATTATTCCTCGGGAAAATTTGATTGGGGTGACATCCGATCCTTCGACCTTCGGCACCCGGAAGATGACAAACCGGTAGTCTCACAACTGTATCAAAACTTGTTGGTCTCTACTACTATCTATGACGAATACCTGTTCTGCAAGTACAAGACCGTCAACAAAAACTATGTGGTGGCTTATACAAAATCCGGGGAGTTTGTGCGAAAATTTGATGCGCCGGCAGGAATGGACTTTGACATCCGTTTTTACCTGCGTGACACCAATGAGTTATTCGTAAGCTTCTATTCTGCTACGATTTCTTACCAGAATTTCAGGCTTAATATCAAAACCGGTGAGGCCGATTATTACTACAATGATTATATCCGTCCGAAGGTCCTGCTGTTTCCCCTGGACCATTTCATTACCAAAAATATTACTTATAAAAGCCGTGATGGTGAGGATGTGCCCATTACGATTGTGCACAAAAAGACTGTAAGCCCCGACGGGAATAACCCGACGTTATTGTCGGCCTATGGTGGGTTTGGCAATATCAGCGGACCGGATTATGATACCGGCATACTGTATTTCCTTGAAAAAGGCGGTGTTTACGCGTTTGCCGAAGTCCGCGGCGGTGGTGAAAAAGGTTTGGGCTGGCACCGCGACGGAAAGGATGAAAAAAAGCCTAACTCGATTCACGATTTTGTGGATGCTGCGGAGTTCCTGATTAACGAAAAATACACTTCTCCGCAGAAGCTGGCCATCACCGGAGGCTCGCATGGCGGACTGGTCGTTGGCGGCGCGGTGATTGAAAGGCCTGAGCTGTTTAAGGTGGCGGTGCCGTACTCGGGTCGTCTGGATGTGCTTAGCATTGACGAATATACTTCCGGAAAATTCCATCTTGAGGAATACGGCAATCCGAATGACAAGGACGATTATGCAAGGATGCTGGCGTATTCCCCGTATCAAAACATTAAGGAAGATGTTAATTATCCAACGATGCTGATTGTCACTTCTGAAAATGACGACCGTGTGCCGCCGTTACAGTCGTATAAATTTGCCGCGAAACTACAGAACCGTCCGGCGCAGAAAAACCCGATTTACCTGAGGACGCAGCACGATTCGGGGCATTCCGGGAAGATATCGACCTATCAGGACCGGAAGGAAGCACAGGCGGATTTCTTTGGGTTTTTGTTGTATATGCTAATGTAAAAG
>CALRKC020000097.1:0-7667 GCA_943367895.1 Erythrobacter sanguineus
GAAACCAAAAAACTCATCAAGAAATAAAAGACTTTTCAGTTGTTTTTTAGGCCGCCCGAAAGGGTGGCTTTTTTTGTTTATACACCGTGCTAAATCTTTTAATCTTTTAATCTTTTAATCTTTCAATTTAATTATGGCACCTCTCGTTATTGCTTCCTGCGTCGCAAATAACGAGACCGGGCTATCCGCTGCAATCTTTTTTAGCGTCTGTTCCAGGTGCCTGAAAGGTACGGATCAGCAACTGCTAAAAAAGGATTCTCGCTGCACACGAGCGCAGCGACTGCCGAAGGAATCCCTGGTGCAGTTCCGTGCTCATTTGATGCATTCCGCATTTTCCAACTTTCCCGACTCCCGATCTTTTGAACTTCCCAACAGCCATTTAAATTTATTTCAATATTTTTATACACTGAATTAGGCGCCTCGTAAAGGACCCAGGAATACCTGAACCCTGAACCTTGCGCCCAGAACCAAAATATACGCCATGGAAACCATAACAGAAGCCGCTGCTTACACCCTGCAATTTATCAACCAGACCCACCGCTCCATTTTCCTAACCGGGAAAGCAGGAACCGGAAAAACAACTTTACTCCGCGAAATCATCCGGACAACCCACAAAAACACCGTAGTCGTAGCACCTACGGGCATTGCCGCCCTGAATGCCGGCGGCGTCACGATACATTCGATGTTCCAGCTTCCGTTTGCCGGATTCATCCCGGATAATTCGAACAGGCATTTTTCAGAATCGGTTCATTTCGAGAACAAGAATACGCTGGGCAGGCATTTCCGCATGAGCGGCCAGAAAAAAGCCGTTATCCAGAACATGGAACTGCTGATTATCGACGAGGTCAGTATGCTCCGCGCCGATTTGCTGGATGCCATAGACTTTATGATGCAGAGCGTTCGCCGCAATAAGAAACCTTTCGGTGGCGCACAGGTGTTGTATATCGGAGATTTATTACAACTCCCACCGGTAATCAAAGACGATGAATGGCGCACGCTGCAGCATTACTACAAAGGAAAATTCTTCTTCCATGCCCATGTGGTGCAGCAACATCCGCCGATTTATATCGAGCTTTCAAAAATCTTCCGGCAAACCGATGATCAATTTATTTCCATCCTCAACAACCTGCGCAACAACAGGATTTCGGCAGAAGATATAACGGTCTTAAACCAATTTGTAAAACCCGACTTTGATTTGAAAGCCAACCCCGGCTATATTGTCCTGACCACCCATAACGCCAAAGCCGACGGCATGAACGCAAAGGCACTGGAAGATTTAAATGAAAAAGTATACACCTATCAGCCCGAAATAACGGGTGACTTCCCGGAGAAGATTTATCCTGTTGAAGCCAACCTGCAGCTGAAGGCCGGCGCGCAGGTCATGTTCGTGAAAAACGATCTTTCTCCTGAAAAAAATTATTTCAACGGGAAAATGGGTATCGTCAAATCGCTTTCTGAAGCCGAGATCCTGGTGTATTTCCCGGAGGAAAACAAAAGCATACTGGTGGAACGATACGAGTGGGAAAACATCAAATACACCGTTAATCCCGATACCAAAGAAATCCAGGAGGATGTACTGGGAACCTTCGTACACTATCCGATCAAACTGGCCTGGGCCATCACCGTACACAAAAGCCAGGGACTTACTTTCGACAAAGCAGCACTTGACGTGTCGCAGGTTTTTATGCCGGGACAGGCGTATGTTGCCTTGTCCAGACTTCGGTCGTTAGCAGGCCTTATTTTACTTTCCCCGCTGCGCATGAATGGTATTTCAAACGATCAGGATGTGATGGATTACGCTGAAAACAAAGCCGAAGAACATGTGCTGCAGCAGGTCCTGGCGTCGGAAACCCGGAAATTCATCCACAATTACCTGAAAGCCAGCTTCAACTGGGACGAACTGGCGCAGGAATGGAGGAACCATCAGTTCAGCTACCAGCAGGACGCGGAGAAATCCCCAAAAACGGGTCATGCGGCCTGGGCAGCGGCCCAAGCCAAAGTAATCTGGGAGCTGCTCGAGCCGGCGGCAAAATTCATGTCACAACTGGACCGGCTTTTCAGTACAGCAGACATCGATCTTGTACATATCGGGGAAAGGATCGACGCCGCCATCGGTTATTTCATGGATCCGATGGACAAGCTTGTATCTGAACTGCTTTGGAAACTCGAAGAAATAAGCCGGATGAAAAAGGCGAAAACATTTTACGAGGAAATTGCCGCGCTGGAAGACCTGCAGGTAAAAGCGGTACAACGACTTTTAAAAGCCCAGTTGCTGATGGACACGGTCATTTCAGGGAACAGCATTTCCAAAGAGACAATGCACTCAGAGGAAATCAGCAGTTATAAAAGCAAAAAAGCCGCGTTGGTGCGGAGTGAATTCAAGGCATCGAACATCACGATGATTGACGACGAACAGGATTACAACCGTTATACGCCCAAAAAGAAGGCAAAAAAAGAGCCCAAAAAATCAACCGTAACTGAAACCTATGAATTATGGCTTGAAAAACACTCCGCGAAGGAAATTGCAGGCATCAGGAAACTAACCGTCGGAACCATTCATACCCATTTGGCAAAGCTCATAGAGGCCCGTACGATACAACTTACAGAGGTACTTCCGGAGGATAAGATTCGTGAGCTGGCCGAAATTTTCAGGGATTATCATGAGGACACCCTGAACGGGCTAAAGGAACTTCACGGCGACCGGTTTACCTGGGACGAACTCCGATTGTTCAAGGCTGCCTTAAATGCAGAAATGAACTAACTCAGCCAATACACAGCCATCACAGCCGGGATAAAATAAATGACGATGGTTCTCGCGCCGTCATAATCCTTGGCCATGCGTTGTCCCAAGAGCAGGAACAACAAAGTGATACAGCTAAATATGGCGCCGTATAAGCCAAAAGTGCGCACATTATTAACCATCAGCTGGATGGCGCCTGAGATGCACAATATGCCGGAAACGACCTCCAGGACAAGAATTAAGAACAGCGAGGAAGGCACCATATTCCTGATGGGGGTCTTCTCAAAATGTTTCCTGAGCCAGCTGACGTTGTCATTCCAGTACATGGTTTTATCATAACCTGATTGTACGAATGTTATGGCCAGTAAAGTCAGCAATAATATGGATCCGATGTTATTCATAGGTTATTTTTTATGGATAAGCCTTGTGAGTTTTATGGATAAGTCCGTCAGGATGATCTTTGCATTCCCATTGCGCTCGATGTGATACATCGCATCGGAAAGTTCGGTAAAGATCTCGTTGATATTCTTTCCGTTAACAAAAGGCGCAAAATTTTCGAGCTTGAATTTCTCAATTTTTGGCTCCATATACACCAGGCTTGTTGCCTGATAATTGAGCAGCAACGCCTGCCGGAACATATCGGTACAGAACAGCAGGAATTTTTTCTGGGTCTCGCGGCCCAATCCCGCAACTAACTCGCTCCAGCTGATCAGGTCCTGTATCGCGGCGGCATTTCCTTTTGCCCGGAACGCGGCACGAACCCAATCCACAAACCACTTTTCGAAATACACATCTTCACCATCCTCCTGAAGCAGTTGTAGCGCCTTATTGTAATTGCCCTGCGACTGGTGCGCAATCTTGGCAGCCATACGCTCTTCTACCTTTTCGCGTGATACCAGGGCCTGCGTAATCACGCTTTCGCTTAAACCGTTAAAATGCAATACCTGGCAACGCGAACGGATCGTCTGTATAATATCCTCCTCGTTTTCGGAAATCAGGATGAAAAGCGTTTTGTCTGTAGGCTCCTCCAGTAGTTTGAGCAGTTTGTTCGAAGCTGCAATGTTCATCTTATCGGCCATCCAGATGATCATCACTTTGTACCCGCCTTCATATGATTTCAGTGCGAGCGATTTCAGGATTTCCTGCGCGTCATCCACACGGATCTCGCCCTGCTTGTTCTGCACACCCAACACCCGGTACCAGTCAAACAGGCTGCCGTACGGATTGGCGGTAAGGAATTCCCGCCACTCGGATAAGAAATCGACGCTTTTTGGCTTTGATTTTACGCTGTCCGTGCTCACCGTGGGGTAAACAAAATGCAGATCGGGATGCGAAAAATGCTCAAACTTCAGGTTGCAGGCTTCGTTACCGCCCGTATTTTCTCCTGTCGTATTGTTACACAGAATATATTGTGCGTAAGCAATCGCCATCGGCAAGGTCCCACAGCCTTCCGGACCAATAAACAATTGTGCGTGCGGAATCCTTCCGGAACCGGCACTTGCGGTAAGGTGGCTTTTGATGTAATCCTGGGCAAGTATCTGTGAAAACTGCATAGTGGCAAATATATGAAAAGTTAGGGATGTCGGGGATATCAGACCAGTCATTTGCAGACATCACGGCTGTTCCGTTTTCGGAGACTTCCCAACTATTTTTCGATATCGGAAGCATTCTGCTGCACGTATTCCATAAAAAATAACGGAAAATAAACCTCAATTGACTCAAATAAAGGGGTCAGGAAGTGCTTGTTACCGACTCAAATCAGCTTCATTCGTCTACAGAAAGTACAATTTCACCGCAAAACTTTGTTATAAACTGATTACAGGGCTACTTTTACGATTACCATAAAACCAGCATGAAAAAGAGCCTCGTCGTTTATGCCATCCATATCTGTATATGTACGGCTTTTATCCTTTTGCCCTATATTTTCAGTTCTACGGGCAAGCTCCTGCGGTTTCCGGATTTCAGCAACGATCATGACCGCACCTTCTTCGGTATTTACTCTGCATTGCTGATTTTCTTTTATTTCAATTATTTCATACTGATCCCAAAACTGTACTTCCAGGACAAGCGGGTGTTGTATGTGGTCGTTATTTCGATTACGCTCCTGCTTTTTGTATGGATATCCAATTTTCTTGACCGTCCGATCGATGAAATCCTTGGCGGTGCCGGCTCTTTTAATGGCCCATTGCAACCCGTTACGCCAATACACACAAATGGCAATACCACACAAAACGAACACACGATTCTGGTATATATTATTGGGGTATTGGGCAGCCTTTTCTTTTCAATAAACAAACGCCTTCAATTGGCCGAAAAAGAAAAAATAGCGGCTGAATTGTCGCTGTTGAAAGCACAAATTAACCCCCATTTCCTCTTTAATACACTGAACAGTATTTACTCACTTTCGATCCGGAACGATGAGCGCACCTCAGACAGCATCGTGCAACTCGCTGAACTGATGCGCTATATCATGAATAATGCCAACGACAACCTGATTGACTTAAGCAAGGAAATCGAATACATCAGCAATTATATTTCACTACAGAAATCAAGGCTTGAGGACACGGTACATATCCAATACATGGTCAGTGGCAATTTGATTGGAAAAAAGATCACGCCGCTGATTCTTATCTCATTTATCGAAAATGCATTCAAACATGGTGTAAATCCCGAAGAAAATTCCGAAATTGACATCTTAATTGAGGTGGACGGGCAGGAACTTAAGCTTTTGGTTTACAACAGGAAGGTTCATTCGGTGCAAAACGAAAGCGGTTTGGGAATGCGCAACACGATTGAAAGGCTGGAACACCTTTACCCGGAACACCAGCTTGAGATCGCCGACCTCGACAAGAGTTATTCGGTAAAACTGACAATGATATTATGACAATAAAAGCAATCGCCCTAGATGACGAACCGCCTGCGCTGGCCATACTGGAGAACTTCTGCCGGAAGGTAGAATATGTCGACTTGCAGAAAACCTTCACAAAGGCTGATGAGGCCCTCAAATACCTCCGGAAATATCCCGTAGATGTGTTGTTTCTTGACATCAACATGCCGTCGATTTCCGGGATTGATTTTCATAAGAAGATCCCGCACAAGACCATGGTGATTTTTACCACGGCCTATTCTGAATTTGCGGTAGAGGGTTTTAACCTCAGCGCTATGGATTATCTGCTTAAGCCCATCTCACAGGCGCGCTTCCTGCAATCGGTCGAACGGGTCCGGGCCCAATTGGCACTCGAAAACCAAAACCAGAAAATTGAAGAGCAATTCCTCTTTGTCCGCGCGGATTACAGTCTGATGAAGATTCCGCTAAAAGACATCCTGTTTATTGAAGGCCTGGACGACTATCTCAAAATTCATATTGAAAACCAAAAAACGGTGGTTGCAAGAATGACGATGAAGGCCATTACGGAGAAGCTCCCGGCTTCGGAATTCGCGCGTGTACACCGCTCCTTTATTGTTCCCATATCGAAAATTGACAAAATCCGAAACAAGATGATTTTTATAGGCGATGAGGAAATTCCGATCAGCGCAAGCTATGAGAAAGAATTTCTGGCAAGGATCCAGAAAGACGAATAGCGTTTAGCATTTCGTAGTTCCTGAATATGACCAGGAGAAAGGTTTTGTAACAATCAACTACTTTAAAGAAACTTTAATACACCAAAAAGTGCCCTGAATCGGGCACTTTTTCATGGGGACAAAATTACGGGTAATCCGTACTGCGGATTGGGTTTAGGGAAGACTGAAGTTGATAAATACCGGAGCGAGCACTGTTTTACAAATTGTGCTGCCAATCCTGCGGTTATAAACCGGTTAGCTTCCTCTTAAGCATTTTGAGGCAAAAAAGGCTTATTGCGATAATCATGTAGGTATGTCTTGAACGTTTACTATATTTTATCCGATTAATGGAACTTCCAGTATCAGCATCACAGCGTTTTCAGAAAGTGCCGTGAAAATTACTTTCCCGGTTGGCGCGATACTCATGGAATCATGTGTGTCCAATATCGTATTTCCAAATTCGAAGGTTCCGGCAATAACGAAAGCAAAAACACCATTTCCCTTATTCCTGAGGTTATAAAACCCCTCATGTTTATAGTCGTAAGCGCCAATACGGCAATACGCAAACGGTGATTCGTATACCGGTACCAAATAGTTTCGCAGTATAAAATCGAATTTATGCTGGTAGGAAAAAGGGACAAAATTCTCGCTCTTATTTGAAATCCATATTTGCAGGTAGTTGATACGCTCGCCTTCATACGAATTCAACACTTCAAATGCCATTGCCTTTCCCGCAGAAAAAATCCGGACTTCCTCCGTGTTAACCACATCCTGATTGCCGAGGGTATCCATGTAATCCAATGCGCCCAATAAAGGGAGTAACAGTATATCGCTGTTTTCATCAACGGTCATCGAAACGGACTCCCCTGCAGCAAGGGTTTCATCATTAAACACTTTCAGTGCCCCGAACGGCTTTCTTGAGTCGTCATAATAAGAGCCAAAATTGAATACTGAAAAACTTCTGAAATAATCGGTTTCAAGCTTCCCGCGAAGTGCCGATTTATAAATTTGCGCCGGATTTTGCGACATGGGTTTACTAATATTTTTAAAAAGTGCAAGCATGTGATAAATATTCAGGATAATGGGGGACCATTTCCAGACGCAAAATTATCGGGCATACTGCGAACATCCAATTCTTTGCGGCAAATGAAATGTATTACGCGGTGAAAACCAGTTTATTATGATTTTAAATTCAAAAAATAGCGGGTTTTCTGACCAATTAATACGGTAATATTAAAAACATTATTTTTGTAAAAACCACCATATTGAAAACCATTACACATAAGAATACTCAAATTGCCTATACTGATTCCGGCAAGGGAACGGCTTTGGTCTTACTCCATGGATTTCTGGAAAACAGCACCAT
>CALRKC020000098.1:0-7660 GCA_943367895.1 Erythrobacter sanguineus
ATGCTGTTTGCTTTTTTTACGGCAACCGGTCAGAATAAGCTTGATACTTCAAAAAAAGAATTAAAAACGTCTTCGGGATCATCATCTTCGGGCAATTCCGGTTCAGCTGACGATGACGATGATTCTTCCGGATTATTTTTGGATATCACTTTTGGTATTTTTAAATACGGTATCATAGGCGATTATAGTCATGAGCAACATTTGCAGAATCCCCTGGTACCGTATCCTTATTACAACGGCGAATCCGGAAATTACGAAGAAGTCGATGCAGCTGTTGACGGGCGTCGCGCCAGACTGGATTTGTCAGGCAAATTCATTTATGATGGCAATGACCTTTTCGGGAGCCACCTGAAAGCCAACATTCGTCCGTTTCAGTATTTTTCGATACAGACAGACTACCATCAATTGTTTGAATTCAATAAGGTAAATAATACGACAGATCGGCTGTCGGTATTTCACTTCACTATTGCTTACGACCGGATCAGGTTTGAGCATTTCAATCTCGGATGGACAGTGGGCGCTTCGTATGTTGGAAATGACGTCAAAAAAAGTGGTTTCTCGTACGGACTTTCTGCAGCGTATTTTATGTCAAACAACATCAGTTTTAATGCTGCGGCAAAATGGAGCCAAATCAATGACCAGCCCTTAAACTCATTTGAAATCGAAAGCCGGTACCATCGAAAAAGATGGTTTTTTTCATTGGGATATGAACGGCTTAAAATCGCCTCACCACGCTATAATTTTGTAACTTTGGGCACTGGAATTTACTTTTGATGCAACATATTCAGGAAATATTGGCGTTCGCTGCTTTGGCCCTGTCGGTCGTTTTTTTGGCAAGGAAATTCTTTTTTAGAAAAAGGAAATCAGCCAGGAATTGTGGTACCGACGATTGTGGCTGTCACTGAATCTTTTTAACAAACAGGTTCGAGGCAATTTTACTCGAGATGGCATTTTCCCTGCCTTCAACAACAATCCGGAGCGATTGGTCAAAAACTTCTTTTGCTAAAATGGTAATTTTTGAACCCAGAGCGATGCCTTGCTTATCGAGATACTGCAGGAATTCTGACGAGGTGTCTTTTACGCCTACGCAGATGCCGGACTGATTTTCCAAAAGTTCTGACAACAGCTGTTTTTCCACTTTGATAATCCGGCCATTCGCATCAGGAATGGGGTCACCGTGCGGATCTTCAGTTGGATTTCCAAGAAAATCGTCAAGTTTATTGATGAGTTTTTCAGATTTGATATGCTCCAGTTGTTCTGCTATATCATGCACTTCATCCCAGGCAAAATCCAGTTTTTCAACCAGAAAAACTTCCCAAAGGCGGTGTTTGCGCACAATCATCTTCGCGGCAAGCCGGCCGTTGTCAGTCAGGGAGACGCCTTGGTATTTTTTATAATGGACCAAATCTTTTTCAGCGAGTTTTTTTAACATATCGGTTACGGAAGAAGCCTTGGTTTCGATTTTGTCGGCAATGGCATTCGTGCTTACTTCTCCATCAGTCAGGATAGTAAGGTGATATATGGTCTTAAGATAATTCTCTTCTGAAAAAGTCATTTTGTTTTTTGGTAAAGATAAGAAAGCGTTATTTTTTTACAATAAAAAGCGGAATACTGATTTTGTGCCGGACTTTGTTGACAGTGGTCCCAAACAGCAGATCCTTAAATCCGGTATGCCCGTGGGTGCCCATTACCAATACATCAAATGGTTCATTATTAATGATTTCAGGGATGATTTTGTCCGGTTTTCCAAAGCCAAGCCTTGTCCTTATTTTATATCCTTTCAGGGTCAGCATCTCTTCATATTCCATCAGCATTTTTTCGTCCACACTGGTTTCATGATCTTCGATATTGCCACCATAATACATTGCGCCGACAGTTTCCACCACATGAATCAGTGTGTAGCTCGCCTCCTGACCACCCATTTCAAATGCATTGTTGATTGCTGCTTCATCAGCAAAAGAGAAGTCCACCGTAACAGCGATATTTTTCTTATCATATGCCGGAGATTTTGAAAACTTCAACACCAGGTTGTGTGGCGAGTGATTTTCGATTCGTTTTGAAGGTTTTCTGAAAAACGGATTGAAAACGATATACAACAGCAATATCAGAAACCCTACCGCGAGCGGAACAGCGGTGAGCCAAAGTACGGTTGGATTTTCTGATGAGTCAAGCCATTCCGTTAACTTGTCAAACACGAGCTTGGCATTCAGCGAAACAATGATGATTGCAATAATCCAGGCCGCAATCCGGGTAGTAAGGCCGATTTCAAATCCTTTCATTTTGTTTTTATCGCTGACAAAATGAATCAGTGGAATGATGGCAAACCCCAGCTGCAGGCTCAGTATTACCTGACTGAATATGAGTAGTTCGCCGGTGACACTTTCCCCGAATATTGAAATCACGATGACCGCCGGAACGATGGCAATAAGCCGGGTAATGATACGCCTGACCCACGGCTGTATGCGCAGGTTCAGATAGCCTTCCATAATGATTTGTCCCGCCAGGGTTCCGGTTACAGTCGAACTTTGACCGGCAGCAATCAGCGCGACGGCAAATAATATTGGAGCCCATTCTGTTCCTAAATAGGGTTGGAGGAATTGATGCGCGTCTTGTATTTCAGCAACTTCAAACCTGCCGTTTTTATAGAAAGTGGCTGCGGCCAGAATCAAAATAGCGGCATTGACAAAGAAGGCCAGGTTCAAGGCGATCGCCGAGTCGATGAAATTGTATTTCAGGGCTTGCTTAATTCCCGCTACGGAGCGGTCAAATTTCCGGGTTTGTACCAACGAGGAATGCAGGTACAAATTGTGCGGCATCACCGTCGCCCCGATAATCCCGATGGCGATATATAACGCGGCTTCGTTGGGTATCGAAGGAATGAGGCCGGCCAATACTTTCGGCATTTCCGGTTGTGCAAAAATCATTTCAAAAATGAATGAAACGCCAATAATGGCTACCAATGTAATAATAAACGCCTCCATTTTCCGCATCCCTTTATTAATCAGGAACAACAGCAGAAAAGTGTCGAGTACGGTGATAATTACCGCAGGAACCAGGTCAATTCCGAACAGCAGGTTGATTCCGATAGCCATTCCTAAAACTTCGGCCAGATCGCAGGCGGCAATCGCAATTTCAGCCAGAAAATAAAGTATGTAGTTTACAAATGGAGAATAGGTCTCGCGGGACGCCTGCGCCAGATCCAGCTGGGTAACGATACCAAGACGCGCACTGAGGCTCTGAAGCAACAGTGCCATGATGTTGCTCATCAGCAATACCCAAAGCAGGGCATACCCAAACTGACTTCCACCGGCAATGTCTGTAGCCCAGTTTCCGGGATCCATATACCCTACACTGATGAGGTAAGCCGGCCCGAAAAAAGCCAGGATTTTCCGGAATAGCGATGTTTTATTTTGGGTAGAGACCGAACCGTGTACTTCCTCGAGTGATTTCCCCATAGATTAATGATGTTTTCACAAATATAAACAAATTGTTTTTGATTCGTAAAATTATATTTTTAGTTTTGTCTAAAAATAATTTGAAATATTTCTAAATGAAATTATTGGCTTTTATATTGTTCTTATTGTTTTCATACAATGCTTTTTCCCAATCGGTTACCGGATTGATACGATCTGAAGGGAAACCATTGTCAAATGCGATGGTTTCTATAAACAAGGAAACAAAAACCGTGAGTGATTCCATTGGATATTATCAATTCAACAACTTGAAACCCGGAAAGTATGATATCGCCGTTTCATACGCAGGGTTAAAAAACAAAAGGAAAAGTATTTTACTGGATAGTATCGACATCACCCTGGATTTTGATATGGATGAAATTAATGCGCTTGAAGAAGTGGTTGTTACGGGCACTTTGAAAGCGGTTACCCGTCTCGAAAGCCCTGTGCCGGTTGAGATTTATAAACCGGCATTCTTCAAAAAAAATCCTACAGCGAATATTTTTGAGGCTTTGCAGAATGTCAATGGTGTGCGGCCACAACTGAATTGCAATGTCTGCAACACAGGTGACATACACATTAATGGACTGGAAGGACCATATACGTTGGTATTGATTGACGGTATGCCGATCGTCAGCGGGCTTTCAACTGTTTATGGCTTATCCGGAATCCCGAATTCATTGGTAGAAAGGATTGAAATTGTAAAAGGCCCTGCGTCGTCATTGTACGGCAGTGAGGCGGTCGGCGGACTGATCAACATCATCACAAAAAAGCCAAATACCGCAGCTGTTTTTTCAGCCGACGCTTTTTCGACGAGTTGGGGAGAGGCGAATGTCGACCTGGGATTTAAGGCGAATATCGGGAAGTATGCCTCGCTGCTGACCGGTGTAAATTATTTTAACTATAGCAATCCGATTGACAATAATAACGACAATTTTACCGATGTCACACTACAGGATCGGGTTTCAATTTTCCAGAAATGGAACATCAACCGTAAAAGTGATAAATTACTATCGCTGGCGGGCCGTTTTTTCTATGAAGACCGCTGGGGCGGCGAAATGCAGTGGGAGAAGAAATTCCGCGGTGGCAGTGAAGTATATGGAGAAAGTATTTACACCAAAAGATGGGAACTATTGGGCGCCTATGAGCTTCCGTTTTCCGAAAAAATGCAGCTTTCGTTTTCGTATACCGACCATGACCAGAATTCTGTTTATGGGAATATCCCGTATCTCGCGCAACAGCGTATTGGCTTCGGCCAGTTGGTATGGGATGTGAAAAAACCGAGACACGATTTGCTGTTCGGGACTGCGGTGCGTTACCAGTATTATAACGACAACACCACGGCAACCACAGCTGCCGAAAAGACCTGGATTCCCGGAATTTTCGCACAGGATGAGGTCTCATTATCGGAAAAACACAAACTGCTGCTTGGCCTGCGATACGATTATAATGACAATCACGGATCAATTTTCACCCCGCGATTCGCCTACAAATGGAAAGTAGATGAGAACAATATTTTGCGATTCAATGCGGGAACAGGTTTCAGGATTGTAAATCTTTTCACCGAAGAGCATGCCGCATTGACAGGATCCCGTGATGTCATCGTTCTTGAAGACCTCAAGCCGGAACGTTCCTATAACGCGAACATCAACTACCTTAAAAAAATATACAGTGACAGCGGGAGCTATATCGGGATTGAAGCCACCGCCTGGTATACCTATTTTACGAATTCCATCATCCCGGATTATGACAGCAACCCCAACCAGATTATTTATAGAAATTTAGACGGATATTCTGTAACGCAAGGCATCAGCACCAATGTTGACATGGTGTTTAACAATGGCCTGAAGGTCATTCTTGGTGCAACCTACATGGATGTCGCCAAGACCGAAAACAACATCCGGACACGGCAGCTGCTTACGGAGAGATTCTCGGGAACATGGGCTGTTTCGTATAAAATTCCACAGCTTTTTATCGATATCGATTACACCGGAAACCTCTACGGGCCGATGCGCCTGCCGCTGTTGGGGCCATTGGATCCGCGGGATGAGTATTCGCCCGTGTGGAGCATCCAGAATGTTCAGTTTACGTTTACGAAAATTAAAAACTTCGAAATTTATTTCGGAATCAAGAACCTGCTCGACTGGACACCAAACAGAGGAAACCCATTTATTATCGCCCGTTCAGACGATCCGTTTGACAACAATGTGCAATTTGACCCAAGCGGGAATGTCATCGCAACGCCGGACAACCCGTACGCGCTGACTTTCGATCCGGGTTACGTTTATGGCCCGAATCAGGGCATCCGGACATTTGCAGGAATCAGATATACGCTGAAATAATGAGACGAAAATCTTTCCTATTATTGCTTTTGATGGTATCCGTTCTCGGAATGTCACAGCCTAAGACGCATACTTTCGAGGAGGCGGAAGCATTATGTGCCCAAAATCCAAAACCCTACGTTATTTTTATCAAAACATCCTGGTGTAAATTTTGTAGCATGATGGAAAAATCGACCTTTCAAAATGACGTGGTCGTAAAGGTACTCGACGATGATTTTTACTTTATCGTACTTGACGCGGAACAAAAAGAAACAATTGAATTCCATGGCCGGGCATTTCGGTTCGTTCCCAATGGCATTGCATCCGGTGTACATGAATTGGCCGCTGCGCTGGCAACTTGTGACGATGGCGTTTCGTACCCCACCTTGGTCGTTTTAGCACCGGATTACACCATCAGCCTGCAAAAACCTTCGTTCACTGATGCCAAAAATATGATTGAGTTGTTGCAAAAGCTGAAAAGCCACCAATAAATCGGTATTTTTGAATACAGATTTTACTATGAGACATTACGATTACATTTTTACCGGCGTTGGACTGGCTGCTTTAATGACCGTCAGCCATATAATCAAATCCGGAAAATTTGAAGACAAATCCATCTTGCTGCTTGATTCGGATTCAAAGAAAACCAATGACCGGACCTGGTGTTTTTGGGAGCGGGGGAAAGGAAACTGGGACAAAATCGTAACCAGAAAATGGACAGACGTCTGGTTTCGGAATGCGGTTTTCAGTCGCAGGCTCAACCTCAATCCGTATGAATACAAAATGGTGCGCGGGATTGATTTTTATGAGAAAATAATGAAGCAGATTTCCCTGCAGACCAACATTACTTTCAGCCATGAAAAAGTTATTGGTTATAATGAATCAGCCGGGAGAGTGGTTGTGCAAACCGATACTGAAAATTATTCCTGCCAAAAACTGTTCAATAGCATCTATGATCCGAAATCAATTTTAGGGCAGGACCAATATCCATTATTGCTACAGCATTTTATCGGCTGGAACATAAAAACCGAGAAGCCTTCATTTGACCCGAACACGGCAACATTTATGGATTTTTCCGTCGCACAAAAAGGAAATACGCGATTCATGTACGTACTGCCGGTTTCGAATACGGAGGCTATAGTAGAATATACACTGTTCTCAAAAGACTTACTGCCGGAATCAGAATACGAAGATGCGATCACCGAATATTTGTCAGGACTCAACATCAATGCTTATAAAGTACTTGACAAAGAACGCGGCGCCATTCCCATGACATCTTATAAATTTTGGGAACACAATACCCAAAACATCATCCACATCGGCTCGGCAGGCGGGTGGACCAAAGCCAGTACAGGGTTTACATTTAAGAATTCAGAAAAACGCTCAAAACGCCTGGCGCAGTTCGTTGAGACCGAAAATGATTTCACGAAATTCCATAACGTCGATCGTTTTTGGTTTTACGACTTACTGTTGTTAGATATTCTTTCAAAGCATAATGAAAAAGGTTCCGGCATTTTCAGCTCGATGTTTAAAAAAGCAAAGCCCGCACTCATCCTGAAATTCCTTGATGGCGAGACCACTTTTTCCGAAGATTTAAAGGTGATTTGGCAATGTCCGAAAGGATTATTCATGAAAGCATTGATAAGCCGGATTTTCCGATAGGATTTGGCTATAAACGCAATAACAAATCTTTATGAACTCCTTAAAAAAGGGAAGCGGATTTCTGCCTAACTTTGCAACTTCAAATATTAATTTAAAAAATAGAAATATGTATCCGGAAGAAATGGTAAAACCGATGCGTGCTGAATTGACAGACGCCGGGTTTGAAGGATTATACAGTGCCGAAGCCGTTGAAAATGCAGTGGCAAAATCTGGCACTACACTTGT
>CALRKC020000099.1:0-7660 GCA_943367895.1 Erythrobacter sanguineus
TTGCGAGAGGTAGCCTTCCGCTGTGCTATAACCTGCTTGAGGGTTTCAAGGCTCCTTGCGCTGAATTTTAAAGGGTTTTCAAGCTCTGCTCTTGTAAATTGGATCGGTGCCTTTTCATCTTTAAATGCAATGCTGGGTGGAACAAATTCTACAGGTTCAGGAAGCAGGAAAGGATCCTTTTCGCTGAAGGGTATAGTCGTATTCCTTGTTGCATTATAGTTAGCTCTGGCAACTGCCAATGCAGATTGGTAAGCCTCTACCGCGGGTTGCAGGTGTGTACCCCTGTATTCTTCATAGTCCGATTCATAATCATTGAGACTTTTACTGCGGGAAGCCTTTTCCAGTACCATTAATTCAGCGCGCAGTACTTTTATATTCTCAAGCCCCCGTTTCACATTGGCTGCTATCAGCTTGGCCTGCTTTTTCTTTGTAGGCGTGAATTCCTTCGGACTGGGGGTAACAGGGTCTGTCGTTGTAGTTTTCGGTACCAGGTAATTGTCGAACAGTTCCGGTGGCAATACCACAGTAGCATACAGCAACTCTTCATTGATAATCTCTGATTCCGGGATTTCCCTTGTATCGATATTCTTGATGATGTGGTTGGCAAGCAAGACACACATTAACCGCTCCTTCAGTTTAAAATCAGTGGGGATAGCCGTTTGGTATTGCAGGCTTAACCAAACCAGCTTCAGACTTTCATCATCCAGGTTTTCAAGGGATGCGGCGCGTGTGACCACCTCTGCACTTGTGGCGGTAGCCCTGTTGTGACTTAACCAAACTGCAAAAGCGTCTACGTTGTCATTTTGGGCATCTAAGCTATAAAACTCATCGAGAAATCCCCCAAGTGATAATGGCGGCTTTTCTATTGTACCAAATGTTGTAATCAATTTGGAGCGTTTTGTCTGGCCGACTGCAAGACTGGATACCGCCGAAAATAATTCAGACGTTCGCGTGCTCGTGGGCTGGATGATAAAATGATTGTTAACTGTTTTAGGGTCTGGAACCTTAGGGCTGCGAATACTCACAAACCGAAATAAAGTACTGCTAATGGGATTTTCCATAATATAAAATTTAAAAATTAGGCAATATAAATCCTGATGGTCGGTTTTCGTAAACCGCTCATAGATAAAAACTTACAAATAAAAAGGGGGACTCTGTATCATAACTGTGCCGCAGTATTTTTATTGCAACAGCAACAGAAAAATAATTACAAAGTCATCGGTGCAGGAATGGCAATGGCATATGTTCAATTGTTTTGGAATTCTAAAATTACTCAACCTTTCCTTAAGGTGAAATACCCTCTAAAGGGTATTTTTATAGCGGGAAAACCAAAAAGCAACACCGCTGCTATGCCCTACAACAACCTGCCTGCAGCTGTCCCTTATAAATTGAGCATACAAACCGCTGTGCCTGCCCCGCAATACCCATTGCTTTCCCTGATGACCCCTGCGCTTGAAAGGCGCCATCCTTTGACCGTCATAAAGAGGCTTATGCTCGCCGTGAAGACGCCTATGCTTTGGCTACAGCACCCGTTGCTGGCAATGAAGAAACCTGTGTTCGCCTGGCAGACGCTTTTGCTGCTACTAACGCCGGAATAACGCCGACATACCCTGCTTCCACTTCCGCTTCAGCCCACTATTTGCAGGCTTTGAGACTGGATTTTATAAATACTGGCTCATATTATACGAATTAAAATTCTTAAATAAATATCAAATATTACTTATTTTAATATTAAAAAATACTATTAAAATTAATTAATGTTAATTTTTTGTTTATTTACTTTTTGTCATACTATTTCTACAATACATTTGTTTCAGCCGGAAATACCAGAAGTATCAACTCCAAAAACTTACATTATGACAAGACGTCAAGCTGCACAACTGGACATGTACGTAATCGTGTCCGACCTTGTAAAAACCACCAACACCGAAACATTGGGCCTGATGCCCACCGCTGCGGAAAAACTGACAACACTCGGGACGATCGCCCGTACCATCGATACCATCGGTGGAGAACAACAACTTTACAGATACAGCGCCCGTCCCGACAAGGACAGCGCCAGGGAAACATTAATTTCGCGGATACTGCGCATTGACCGCTCCATAAAAGCACATGCCGTAAGTGAAAAAAACGAAACACTGAAGCAGCAATTCGGCCACTCCGAAACAGCACTCAGGAGACTCAGCGACCACGATCTGATGGGCCACGCAGAAATGGCACACAACTTCGCTTACGCAAACCAAAAAACCATCGAACCCTATAACTGTACCGCAATTGACATTGCGGCACTACTGGAAGCCACGGAAGGTTACCGCGCCGCAGCCATCGCGCCCCGCCAAAAAACCGTAAACAGCACCGATACCACCCGGAAACTCAAAATCCTGTACAAACAGGGAAGCGCACTCCTTAAAGATGTGGATGTACTAGTCGAAACACTGATAGGGATTGATGACGATTTTGTCGCCCTGTATCGCAGAAGCCGCGTTATCATTGAAAAACCCGCCCGAACGGTCTCCATATCCGGTCAGGTCATTGATGCCATCGGAAACCCCATGAGCCATGTATCCGTAAAAATCGACGGACTCAAACGCAACTCAAAAACCTCCAAAAAAGGATCATTCCGATTCATCGGGCTGCCCGACGGCACCTACACACTCCTTTTCTCCCGCACCGGTTTTAAAGACCTGACCGAAATCGTACACGTCACCAAAGGCCTCCGAAAAACCATCAGGGTAGAACTACGCGAAGCATAAAAGTCTGTTGCATTCATTTATTTACAGGTTTAAACATGGAAGATGTCCCTTGCGGGACATTTTCTTTAACACCCAACCCTATACCGCAGATGGGTTGGATTCTTTTTATAAGAAACAAAATCATCATAAAACCACAGCGCAACATAGAAAAAGGAGTTTTTGAACCTCATTGCCTGCTCCCTCACAGCTATCGTCTGCCATACCCAAATAAAAAAGCCCGATCGCCCGGTTTGTTATAAGCAGTGAACTGTACCTAATTACCTTCAATTATATCCGCTTGCTTCAGCAGACCGTTTATTGTTTTAGCATCTAATTTTGAAGCAGTGGAATCTATTCTGCTTATTTTTATTTTTAATCTGGATAAGGTGTAATCATTTTTAATTTTAAGTTCATCTGTGGAGAAAGTTTTATAAAAAGCGGCAACATCGACGTTTTCTGCTGTAAGAGAATAGTCATTTGGTATCGACACCAATGTGTTTGCTGCATTAATTACGGGTATTTTAGTCCATTCAAAATGATAACCCAAATGCTCGATTTTGCAAATCTTGTCATCTGGAAACTGAAGCGGAATAGTAATTATTGCGATAAATAAAAGGTTAAACGCGAAATGACAGAGTATTGACCTGATTATATTGAAATTTATAACAACCCATATCAGTATCAAACCCAAACTGAATTGAAAAAACATTGGGACAATAGTAATGAATGACCCAAAATCTGAAAATGTATAGTGGACAAGGGAGAAGATCATTGCATTCAAAAAATACAAATAATACGGTCTGGTTTTTGCAAAAAAATGCAGGCCTAAGGCCAAAAAATATAAAATAAACAGATAATTATTATCTGTCAGATATATATAGATTGGTATTCCAATAAAGGAGGTTATTTTTAAAAAGACATTATTTGTAAAATAGCCCCTGAAAAAAAGTTCTTCAATTATTGGCGCAATTAACAAAGCGCTAAAAATCAATTGATAATAATTATTCTCCGCATCGAATCCGGATAAGTTATCAACTTCTGTTTCGAAAAAATATAAGATACAGATATATGTAATTAAGGTGCAACAAAAAATTGCTGCACCTGTTGAGACTAAATAATTATGACTGTATCGTTTTAAAATGCTCATATTGATTTCATGGTTATCTGCAACTTACAACAACGATACCGCACTCCGTGCCCGCACGCACATCAGCTATTTATTAATTTGGCATCCCGTTTACTTTAAAGATATAAAAAACTACAACGTGAATTGTGGTTTCCGGGCGATTGCGGGAATTTTTTTTGTGGACACGAGATTGACGCTCGTGCTGGCTGGTAAATACCTGATTTTCAAAAAGTGCAAAACTAAAAAAGCCCCGCTTCCGCGAGGCTCTTCCAATTATTAATCTAAAATCTATCTTTGTTCAAACGGCTTGAAATCCCTTAATGGATGACCGGTATATACCTGTCTCGGCCTTCCGATAGGCTCTTTGTTCTCGCGCATTTCCTTCCATTGTGCAATCCAGCCCGGAAGCCTTCCGATCGCAAACAATACCGTAAACATATCCGTCGGGATGCCTAAGGCGCGGTAAATAATTCCGGAGTAGAAATCGACGTTCGGGTACAATTTCCTTGAAACGAAATACTCATCTACCAGGGCAGATTCCTCCAGTTTCTTGGCAATTTGCAATACCGGATCGTTTACGCCCAAAGTCGCCAATACCTCATCGGCCGCTTTCTTGATGATTTTCGCCCTTGGGTCGAAGTTCTTGTACACCCTGTGCCCGAAGCCCATCAGACGGAATGGGTCATTTTTGTCTTTTGCCTTGGCGAGGTAAAGATCTGCATCACCACCGTTCTTCTGGATTTCCTCAAGCATTTCCAGTACCGCCTGGTTGGCACCACCGTGAAGCGGACCCCAAAGTGCAGAAACACCGGCAGAAATGGAAGCGAATAAGCCTGCGTGTGAAGAACCCACCATCCTTACGGTAGAGGTAGAACAGTTTTGCTCGTGGTCTGCATGCAGGATGAATAATTTATCAAGGGCATCCACCACAATCGGGTTGATTTCATAAGGGCCTGTAGGCAATTCGAACATCAGTCTCATGAAGTTCTCTACATAGCCTTTCGTATTGTCGTAATAGTTTAATGGGAAACCCGAAGATTTACGGAACGTCCAGGTAGCCAGTACCAGGAATTTACCCATGGTCTTCACAATGGCTTCATACATTTCGGCCTCATTCTCGACATTGACGACTTTTGGGTTGAAGGCCGTCAGCGCGCTTGTCAGTGACGACAATACACCCATTGGGTGAGCGTTCTTCGGAAAACCATCGATGATGTTTTTCATTTCCTCGTTGACGAGCGAATACTTGCGGATATCGTTCTCGAATTGCTCCAGTTGTGCATGGGTTGGCAATTCCCCGAAAATGACAAGGTAAGATACTTCAAGGAAACTGGCTTTGTCTGCCAGGTCTTCGATGGCATAGCCCCTGTAGCGCAGGATTCCTTCTTCCCCATCAAGGAAAGTGATGTCACTTTTGCAGGAACCTGAGTTCTTATATCCCGGATCCATAGTGATGGCACCGGTTAGATCACGTAGTTTGTTGATGTCGATGGCTACTTCGTTTTCGCTTCCGACGATGACCGGAAATTCGAATTTTTGGCCATCCAATTCTAATATTGCTGTTTTTGACATGGTGGTTTGATAATAAAATCCCTTTCAAAATAAAAAGTTAACAAACTTAAGTAATTTCGGATTAATTGAAAAGAGAATATTGCAATCAAATCGTTAAATATATTATAAATATCGCAATAGGTCGTGCCGCGTTTTCACATAAAAAAAAGCCCGCAGTGAACTACGGGCTCTTCCAAATTAACAACCATTCCAAACTAAACTAAAAACTATTTTTTTATTATTTTTTCTGTTTTTATCCCCTTATCAGTAGTAATACGGAGATAATACAGACCCGAATTGTATTTTGAGACATCGATACCGGATTGGCTTTCCGGATTGGTTTTCACCAACAATAACCTGCCCTGTGCATCAAATAACGTTATGGACCTGATCTCGTCTAAAGCGGCAACAGTTACTACATCGGCAGCCGGATTCGGATAGATGCTTACGGAGTTGTCCCTGATGGTATCGCCGGTACTCAGCACCTCGAAAACCGTGTTGGCAATATTGGTAATGATCGGGAAATTATAGTCAAAGAATATGCTGGCATTCTTAGCCACGGAGTCACCTGTCACGAGGCTGGAGTTGGTGCGTATCTTAAGCAATATATTTCCGTGTCCGCCCGTATCAAGCTGTATGTTACGGAAAATAAGCTCCAGGATATTGTTGGTCAGTCTGGCATCGAGGGTATGGGATGCGTGCATCACCCGCAGGCTGCTGATATTGAATTTTACCGGATCAATCTGGAGTTTCACCACGATGTTTTCTGCAGGCGCCGTTCCGGTATTTTCAAAATTAACCACATAATGCAGGTATTCGCCGATTTGGGAAGGATCAACGGACTCGCCTTCCAGACAGATAATGTCATTCGGGTCAAAAGACCCCACAACGGTCTGCGTGTACGAAAAAGTGTTGTCGTCCGGATTTTCATCGGTGCTTTCCGTACCAATGTTCACAGTAAATGGCAACAGGTCATCAATATTCACAGCTGGGGTATCCGTTGGTGCATTGACACTGAAAGTGACCATTATGGCACGCACTTCAAACGGGAGCAGGTTCTGATAATCCCATTGCAGCAAATTGGGCCCCTGTGCCGATACAGCTTCTGAGGCTGAAACGAAATCAAGCACCTCATCATTGAATTGCAGCGAGATCCCGTTGGCCAATGACATGGTCTGGTTGCCCTTATTCCGCAATCCGATAATGTATTCCGCATCAAATCCGGGCTTTGCAGGCATGATGGGGGCTATTACAATCTCCACATCCGGATGGATACCATTGGCAGTAATACAGAAATCCTGTGATGACACATTGTTGTTTATATTCGGGAATACGATGCTTGCTGATGGCGGTGTGATGGTAAAAATGGATGGATTTTCCAATGCCGGGGTGACGTTAAAAGTCCCCTGCCCGAAGTAATTGGTATACGTCCCATCAGGAAATGTGAACGCGGCATACTGATTGCTGCCGTTCGTGATGTTTAGCCTGATGTATCCCTGTGCCGGATCATTGTCATCACAGCCATTGCTGTCAATATCATACGTGACATTACCATTAATGGTATTGTAATTGCCTCCCGGCGTAAAAGTACAATAGGAACCCACGACAGGATAGGTGTTGAAATCCGGCAGCGTATCGGTATTCATAATCAGGTCGATTGCCTGCTGGAAATTGGCCATCTCTGAAGTATCCGCGCAGACATACGTCAGGTTTGGGATATCCGTTGCCGACATTGTCGAAAAGACGATCGGTGATTCGCTATGCCCATTCTTTACAATCAGGACCTCGAGATTAACATCTTTTACAAGGAAACTGTCGATCGCGTCGCAGGCAGAAAGGTCTATTGTCTGGAAATGATTTTGTTGAAGGTCGATTACGGCAAGGTTATGACTTCCTGTCACATCGAGGTTACTCAGCTGCGGATTGTTCATGCAGTTAATCGAGGCAAACGCGGCGCAGTTGATAATGCTCAAAGACACAAGCGTGGCGCTACCGCTGATATTCAATCCGGTCAGGGCAGGCAAACCGGAAATCGACAGATTGGCAATCGCCGGATTAGAACCAATCCCAAGGATGCTTTGCAGATTGGGAAAGCCACTCAGCTGCAACTGTGTAATGGCTGTATTTGTCACGGACAGCGAAACGATATTTACAAAAGATCCGACTCCCTGCAGGTTGAGTATTGCCGCCCCTTCAATTGAAAGACGGAACGCCGATGCCGCTTCGGTTTCCTGCACTTCACCATCATTAT
>CALRKC020000100.1:0-7583 GCA_943367895.1 Erythrobacter sanguineus
GTCGGTAAATCAGTTAGTTTGATTTTCTTATACAATTCGGCCACTGCTTTAAAATCCCTGTTGGCCAGTGTGTATTCCCTTGGTGTGGCATCACGTTTGTCGGTAATCACCAGTTTATCATCATGAATATTGATATTTAAATAAAATCCCCTTGAAAAGGCGCTGTATTCAATCGTCGTTTTCTTCATCTCCTCGTTTGACTGTTTATCACATCCTTTAGCCATTAGAAGGGAGAGGAATATCATGGTAACTATTTTCATAAATTTATTTTAAGATAACATCATTTTGGCTTTGTTTATGCCCTCAATCATGCGGTCAATTTCTTCTCTGTTATTGTAGAAGGAAAACGAGGCACGTACTGTTCCCGGTATGCAGAAAAAACTCATAATAGGCTGGGCGCAATGGTGGCCTGTCCTGACGGCAATTCCCATTTTATCAAGTATGGCACCGATGTCATACGGATGAATCCCATCAATATTAAACGAAATTACGGAAGTTTTCCGGCTTAAATCCTTTGGGCCGAAAATTTTAAGCCCATCGATTGCGAGCAGTTTTTCCGTGGCATATTCCAATAGATCGCGTTCCTGTTTTTGAATATTCTCAAACCCGACGGAATTCAGGTAGTCGATTGCGGTTCCCAATACGATTCCGCCCGCAATATTCGGGGTTCCGGCTTCAAACTTGTGCGGCAGATCGGCATAAGTGGTTTTTTCGAAGGTCACTTCCTTTATCATTTCGCCACCGCCCTGATACGGCGGCAGTTTGTTGAGCCAGGCCTCTTTTCCGTATAAAATCCCGGTTCCTGTAGGCCCGCAGATCTTGTGTCCCGAGAACACATAAAAATCACAATCCAGTTCCTGCATATCGGGCCTTAAGTGCGGAGTGGCCTGTGCGCCGTCGATTAAAACAGCTGCACCTTTTTGATGCGCCTTGTCAATTAAAACTTTAATTGGGTTCAAAGTGCCCAGCGCATTTGAAATATGATTTACGGCAACGATTTTCGTTTTATCCGACAACAATTCGTCATATTCGGAAAGAATCAACTCGCCATTTTCGTCAATCGGGATCACCTTCAGAATGGCACCGGTCCTTTCACAAAGCAACTGCCACGGTACAATATTGCTGTGGTGTTCCAATGCCGAAACCATAATCTCATCTCCGGGTTTCAAAATGGAAGCAAATCCATTGGCCACCAGGTTGATCCCGAAAGTCGTACCTGAAGTGAACAAAACCTCGTGAACAAACGCTGCATTGATGTGATTTCGGATTTTCTCACGCGACATCTCGTAAGCATCCGTTGCCAGCTGGCTTAAAGTGTGAACGCCCCTGTGGATGTTGGCATTGATTTCATTGTAATACTCAGCGATTTCGTCAATGACCGCTTTAGGTTTCTGCGACGTGGCACCGTTATCAAAATACACCAACGGCTTGCCATTGATTTGTCGGGAAAGGATCGGGAAATCAGCGCGGATTTTCTGGATGTCGAACATAATTATTTAGAAAAAATCTAAATACAAAAGTAATAAAAAAGCAGTCAGGATTTTAGCCCGATACCTGTTAATAATTCCCTTATTTTTACAGATACGTAAATCATTTCTTATGAAAAAATTCCTGCGTTTCCTGTTGTTGGCCATTGTTGTATTATTGATTTATGGCGTTGTCACAAACTATCCGAAACTCGATCTGGTTTCCGGTTTTGCTGCAAAAAGCGTCGCGTCGGCTCATTTTATTGACAACAGGGCGCAATCGGTTATTGAATCCGGCGACAATGATATTGATATGGTAAGGCTGGCTAAAAATGAAATCAATGAAGAAGGAAAATTTGCAACGTCGACGTTCTACGGACTTAAGAAGCGCAAAGCGATCTACCGCGAAGGCCTCGGCGCCACTCTAATTAATGATGATTTTGACGTGAACAAGCCGTATAGCGTTCCCAAACGGCATTTTATAACAAACAACTCTCCATTTCCATACGGTAATCAAGAACAAAAAGACACGGTTTTTGCCAATATCGATTACCGGAAACTGAATCAGGCCGTTGCCAACGCGTTTGATACCAACAACCGGAAACGCAAACGTTCGCGCTCGGTTCTCGTGATTTACAAAGATCATATTGTCGCAGAGCAGTATGGGCCGGGATTTACAAAGGATTCAAGGATTTTAGGCTGGTCGATGACAAAAAGCATCACCGCGACGATGTTTGGCGTATTGCAGCGGCAACGCAAGATCGACATCAACAAACCCGCTCCTGTCATCGAATGGCAGAAAGACAATCGTTCGAAAATCACCATCAATGATTTACTGCACATGAACAGCGGATTGGAATGGGAAGAAAACTACGAGACGATTTCGGACGCCACTAAAATGCTCTTTGAGGCGGAAGATATGGGGAAAGTACAACTGGAAAAGCCGGCCGCTTTTGAACCTGATAAACATTGGAATTACTCTTCCGGCACTACTAATCTGTTGTCGCGTATTTTAAGAGGCCAATTCAAAACCCATCAGGAATATCTTGATTTTTGGTATTCGGCTTTTATTGATAAAATCGGGATGCATTCCATGATCGTTGAAAGTGATATGGCCGGGAATTTTGTCGGATCTTCCTATGGCTGGGCAACGACAAGGGATTGGGCGAAATTCGGATTGTTGTATCTTCATAACGGCAATTGGAAAGGCGAACAGATTTTCGACGAAAGCTGGGCAAAATATGTATCAACCCCAACTAAGGATTCCAATGGCAGGTACGGAGCCCATTTCTGGCTCAATGCCGGCGGCAAATATCCCGATGCGCCGAAGGACTTATACTCATGCAACGGCTTCCAGGGACAAATGATCTTTATTATACCGTCGATGGATCTGGTGATTGTCCGTATGGGCTTGACCGATGATAACAAGTTTGATTTTAACCTGCTGCTCAAAGAAATCCTTGGAAGTTTTAAGATTAGATAATATTTTACCTGCTATACCCGAGCATGATTTTCATGAGCCGCTATTTATAACAGATATAAATTGCGGGAAATTCCTTCCCATTTAAATCCAACTCTTTTATTGCTGCGTACATAACTCCTGAATAACCAATTGTAAAACCAATTTTCAGGATTATGACAACACGCAAAAAAATTAAGATTGCCGCCTTTTCCCTCTTAGGGACGGTGTTGCTATTATTCATTGTGCTTGTGGTACACATTGCCAACGCAAGACCCCTTAAACTGGATGTTCCCAACATACAGGTAAGCCGTATCGATTTCAGTGAGCCGCTTGATGACGCAAAGAGAAAAGAAGTCTGTGACAACCTTCGCAGCATTAAGGGTATCACCAGCGACAACATCATCGTAAAAAACAATGTGGTGGTGTATTTCCACAACAATAAGGTAACCGATTCCAAAAAAGTTTTTGACCAGCTTATGGCCAAAGGCGATTACAACGCCAGAATGTTTACCATGCCACGCGAATTGGCATCCAAACCGATTTGTCCTGCTATGGACCCCGGCAGTTTTAAATACAAATTCGCAGTCGCTGTACAAAGTGTATTTCAATAACCTAAATATTTATTCTATGACAAAGTTTACCAAAGGTGCTTTACTCGCGATGTTTCTCGTCGCAGGCACCACATTAGTATCATGTAGTGATTCTGATAATGACACACCACCACCGGCATCAATCTATGAAAGGCTTGGTGGCACCACGATGGTTGCAGATCCTGACAATCCCGGACAAATGATCGAGCAGGGCCGTTTAAGCTACAGGAAAGTGGTGAACTCTACTGTAGGGCTTATCGTTGCAGACGTGCAGTCGGGTGCAAACGGAAACCTTTCCGCGCATTTTGCACCGTTGCTTGCTGAAGTTGGGGCGGGTAATACTACGAACCTGGCCATCCTGACAGACAACCTTACTGATTTTTTCTCGTTTAATACAGGCGGAACGAATCCAGTGAATACGTACAACGGTGCAGATATGGCGACCGCGCACAATCCTGCGATGAACCCAAGGATGGGTGTAAAGTCGACTGATGCCGATTACACTAAGTTTGAAGGTTATGTAGGTGCTGCAGCCCAGGCCAATGGCGTAGCGGCTAACACGCAGTTATATGCTGACGTTGTGGCGGTTTTGGAATCATTGAGACCAACCATCGTACAGGCTCCATAATTTGAATTGGTTATATTGAGAAACCGCCCCGGTAATTGTCGGGGCGGTTTTTTTATTGGGCTTCATCAGCGAGGTGTTCGAGCATGTCCACCGTCATCGATGCAAGGTCATACCGATGGTTCCATCCCCAGTCCTTTCGGGCTTCAGTATCGTCTATGCTCGCAGGCCAGCTGTCTGCTATTTTCTGCCTGAAATCGGGAGCATAAGTGATTTCAAACTCAGGAATGTGTTTTTTGATTTCCGCAGCGATTTCTGTTGGCGTGAAACTCATCGCAGCAAGATTATATGAAGAATGGATCCTGATCTGTTCCGCCGGAGCCTGCATGATGCTGATGGTTGCATTGATGGCATCGTCCATATACATCATCGGCATTTTGGTTTCAGAACTTAAGAAACATTCATATTTTTTATCTGAAAGGGCCTTGTGATAAATTTCGACGGCATAATCAGTAGTGCCACCACCCGGTGCGGTTGACCAGCTTATCAGTCCCGGATAACGGATGCTTCTCACATCAACACCGTAAACATTATGGTAATACTCACACCATCTTTCGCCGGCCTGCTTGCTGATGCCATACACCGTTGAAGGTTCCATAATGGTGTATTGCGGCGTGTTTTCCTTAGGCGTTGTCGGCCCGAAAACGGCAATACTCGACGGCCAGAATATCTTTTTAATCTTTTTGGCTTTGCCTAAGTTCAACACATGAAATAAAGAATTCATATTCAAATCCCACGCAAACGCCGGATTTTTTTCCGCTGTTGCAGAAAGTAAGGCCGCCATCAGGTAAACCTCCTCAATATGGTATTTTTCGACAAGGTGTTCAATCTGGTTAAAGTCCAAAGCATTGACGACCTCGAAAGGACCGGAATTCACCACATCGGTGTTGAGCTTGCGGATGTCGGAAGCGATTACATTTTCAGTTCCGTAAATGGAGCGGAGTTGCTGCGTAAGTTCGGTTCCTATTTGCCCACAGGCACCAATGATGAGTATTTTTGGCATAGTAGTGTTGTTTATAGCTACAAATATAGTTCGGAAGTTCGGAAGTTTTGAAGTTCGGAAGTCAGAAAATCAGGGAAGCCTCATGGATTATTTGATTTTACAGACATCACAACATCTGCACTTCCGATCCTCTGAACCCTTTATCTTCCGAACTTTTATGTAACTTTGCGCTTCAACCGTAAGAAATGAAAGTGAACCTACCGCTCGTTTGCCTTTTATCGCTGCTATTGTTTTCCTGTCAGGATGATCAGGCCAGGCGTACTGCTGAAATTCAGAAGGACCTTAAGAAGAAGGAAATGGTTTTCAACGTCATTGAGCGTTCGTGGAATTTCAATGACCAGCCCGTAAGTCCGCAGACGCAGGCTGTAGTTGGGAACTGGCAGGAATGGCATTCGTTCACTACAGAGCTGCGCCAGAAGCCGAAAAGTTCTATTGCGGCCTTTAAGAAAAAAGCACAGGAATTGTCAAAAAGGGTCATTGCACTTAACAACAATATCCCGATGAAATTCGTGCAACCGGAAATCAGGAGCAGGATTGTGGCATTGACCACGAAAATCCGTTCACTGGACCTATATATCAATCTTGATGATATCCCGGAACAAAAAGTGGTGATGTGCATTTCCGATATCAATGCAACACTATTCTCTTTAAAACTACAGATGGATGAAGTGGTTTCACGGGACAATGTACCGCTGGAGCAGGGCGAGTCTGATATGATCCGGATGCTGGATACCGCAAGGGCCATCCCCGGTAAACCCATGAAATTAAACTAATACCATTGAGCAAGGCCTCTTTATTTAACAGATATGACCATTCCGCCAGAACAGGTCAGATTGCAGAACAGCTGCTGATAAGGGAACAAAAACTGCACCTGAAGGGACTCGCGGGATCACAGTTTTCGTTTCTGGTCAGATCATTATTTGAAAGATCGGAAAACCCTTTCCTGCTCATTCTCGAGGATAAGGAGCAGGCGGCCTATTTCCTGAACGATCTGGAGCAAATGATCAATGCTGAAGATGTATTGTTCTACCCCGGATCCTACAGGAATCCTTATCAGATTGAAGATACGGATAACGCCAATATCCTTTTACGCGCGGAAGTTTTGAACCGGATTAATTCCAGGAAAAAACCGAGTATTATTGTTACCTATCCTGAAGCATTATTTGAAAAAGTAGTCACAAAAAAAGAGCTCGATAAGAATACGCTGAAGATAGCCCTTGGCGATAAAATTTCGATAGATTTTATTAACGAAGTACTTTTTGAATATGAGTTCAAAAGGGTCGATTTCATTTCAGAGCCCGGAGAATTCTCTGTCCGTGGCGGAATTATAGATGTATTTTCGTTTTCAAATGACCATCCTTACCGGATAGAATTTTTTGGGAATGAAGTGGAAAGCATCCGGAGTTTTGATGTGGAAACACAGCTGTCAATCGAAAGGCAGAAGAAAATCGCGATTATCCCAAATGTCGAGAATAAGTTCTTTCAGGAAAACCGTGAAAGTTTCCTCGATTATATCAATCCTAAAACCGTACTGTTTATCCGTGATACGGAAGGATTGTTCCACAAGCTCGATAAATTATACGAAAAGGCAGGCGACGCTTTTGAAAAACTGAATAAGGAAATCAGGCATGCCAAACCCGAACAACTGTTCCTGAATCAATCCACTTTTATTAAAAAGGCACTGGATTTTACAATTGCTGAAACCGGTTCGAAAGCGATTTTCAAAACCAACAAAACCTTTGAATTCCTGAGCCGCCCGCAACCTTCCTTCAATAAACAGTTTGATTTATTGCTGAACAACCTTAGTGATAACCATTTTAACGGAATCAAAAATTACCTGTTCTGTTCCAATGAGCAGCAGGCAAAACGGTTTCACGATATTTTCGAGAGTCTGGATGAAACCAATTCGGAGGATTTAAGAAAACAGTACGAAACCATCGTAATGCCTTTGTACCAGGGCTTTATAGATGAGGAAAACCAGATTGCGTGTTACACTGATCATCAGATTTTTGAACGCTATCATAAGTTTAGTATCAAGAACGGCTATTCAAAAAAACAGACGATTACGCTGAAGGAACTGACCACGCTGGCTGTCGGGGATTACGTAACGCACATCGACCACGGTATTGGCAAATTCGGCGGATTACAGAAAATTCAGGTTGAAGGCAAGACGCAGGAAGCCATAAAACTGGTGTATGCTGACAATGACATTGTTTACGTCAGCATCCACTCACTGCACAAGATTGCGAAATACAACGGCAAGGATGGCGCACCGCCAAAGATCTACAAGCTCGGTTCCAACGCCTGGAAAATCCTGAAGCAGAAAACCAAGGCGCGCGTCAAGCATATTGCGTTCAATTTGATACAGCTTTATGCCAAAAGGCGTTTGGAAAAGGGATTCCAATACCATCCGGACAGTTACCTGCAACTCGAACTG